>JAXFQZ010000117.1:0-23761 GCA_034178685.1 Candidatus Ornithospirochaeta sp.
CGCAGGAGTCCGTTTGTGTTCTCGTTCGTCCCCCTGTCCCAAGGATGATGCATTAGCCTGTCTTGTCCTTCATACAGCAACGGAAAAGGATGCCGCTCTATCCCCCCCCATCGGGAATATGCATAGATCGGGCCAGGGAATCCATGGCCTGTTTCCAATGCGATGATCTTCTTTCCCTTCAGAGCATAGGAGAAAAGAACAGCTCCCAGGCATGAGCCCAGGAGCTGAAGGCTATAGCTTAATGATGAATCACTTATTCATCTCGCTGAGGATGTAATCGATCATCTTCACAGCATCTGCAGCTGCTGACTTGACCTTGGTTGAGTCATATGCGATTGTCTCGATTGCATTGTTGAGGACCTTCACGATCTCAGAGTTGCCAGAGAGCGTGTTCCTCGAAAGACCCTGGTTGGCCTGTGCATACTTTGTTGCCTTCACGATCTCAGGATTGATGAGTCCTGCCTTCTCGCATGCTTCCTGAGCTGCTGCTGTAGGAGGGATGGAGCGGACGTCGCCGAGGATGGCTGCTGCCTCTGGGTCATTGAAGAAGTAGTTGAGGAACTCAGCTGCTGCCTTCTTGCTCTTTGATGTCTTCGAGATGCTCAGGAGCTGGGCTGGTGTGATGATCAGACCTGTGTTCTTTGCATCTGCGAGGCATGGGAGGATGAATGTTCCCATCTCACCCTTTACATCTCCTGTGACTGCGCCATAGAGGCTTGTCCATGAGAACTCAAGAACGATGTTTCCATTGAGCCATGCTGGGTTTGTCCAGATTGAGTTGAGGAATACGTTTCCTTCCTGCACAGGAACGCATACGCCATCCTTGTAGAGTTTTGCGATGTATGTGAATACCTCTACAAGCTCATCTTCCGTAAAGCCTCTTTTGTAGTCATCCTGGATCAGCTGGTTGCCTGTGCGCTGCACGAGGTATGGCAGGAGTACGAACTCTGTCATATCGACTGTGTCGGCATTGAAGAAGTACTTCGAAGGATCCTTTGCATGGACTGTCTTTCCGATTTCATAGAAGTCCTCCCATGTCCATGCAGTATCCATGGATGTAGGGATGCCGAACTCTGCTGCAAGGGTCTTGTTGATGATGCTTGTCCTTGAGTTCACTCCTGTAGGAAGTCCGACGAGGATGCCATTGTATACACCGTTCTCCTCAAGGAACTGCTTGCTGAAGCCTGAGAGGTCGAGTACGTCGCTGTAGTCATTGAGGTCCTCGAAGAAGTCTGTGCCTGGAGCTGTGAAGTCACCCATCCATGGCGGGTTGAGCTGTACGATATCGGCAACTGTTCCGCCTACGAGCTGTGTAGCTACCTTCTCTCTCTCGCTCTTTCCTCTGTATTCTGCCTCGATCTCTACGTTTGGATTGTTCTCCATGTACTTGTCGATAACAGCGATTGTTGCATTGTGCCTAGCCTCGTTTCCCCACCATGACATCCTGAGGTAAGCCTTCTCGGGTTCTGCAGCCACGCCCTTTGTCTCAGCTGCACCGTTTGCGAAGAGAGGGGATACAGCGCAGAGCACTGCGATCGCCATCACTAGAACAAATCTTGCCTTCATATTTTTCTCCTTTTTTATTTATATCTGCCATAAGCAGCTATATCAGGTTGTTCTCCATTGCCGCAGTGTAGTACCTCAGCAGCGGTATTATCGTCTGCGAGAATCTCTTGGGTCCTACAGGGCAGTTGTATATAACAGTGTGCTCATCCCTCTTGACCTTCGAGAAATCGTAGATCGGAGGAGCATTCTCCTTCGTTATCCAGTCGAACATGCCCAGTCCCTTCTCAAGGTACTTTATATCCCCTGTCAGCCTGTATCCGATCTCGAGAGTCTCGAGAACCATTCCATTGAGGTTCTGGAACCTGATCGATGGATGCATCTTGCATAAAAACATATCGAGGCGCGGTATGTAGCAGTTCTCTATGATATCGTCGATCACTGTAAGCAGCGTTGACTTTATTTTCTCCCCGCCCCTGATCCTGTAGTATTCGTAGAGCCCCCCGATTCCAACCTGCATCATGAATGGGACCCTGTCCATGTAGTTATCGGGGTAGGGGCTCGTCCATGTCCCCATCAGGTCTGCCCACCTGATGTATGTGTCTACGATCGGCTCGCAGTCATCCAGCCACTTCTCATCGTGAGTCTCTATGTAGAGGTCGATGAAGTTCCTGAGAGCCCATCCGATCTCCCTTGGCTCAACCATGCCTGGTACGTTGTAAATAGGGAGCCTGACCATCTCCTCCAGCTTATTGCCGATTGTCATTGCAGTATCATATGCTTCCCTGCTTCCTGTCAGATGGTAGTAGTCGAAGAAGCCCTGGACCCACTGGTGGCTCGGGACCATCTGCCCCGAGACATGGTTCACGCTATGGGTGTATAGAAGCCCTTCATGGTATGGCCTTTCGCTGAAGTGGCAGAAGTCGACATCGATCCAGTGCCTCATCGCGGCCTTTGCGTAATCGAAGTACCTCCTGTCTCCTGAGCGTGCGAACAGGATAACGAAGTTGTGGACCATGTCGTATTCGTTGTTGATCCAGATATCCCTTCCCTTGCTGCGTCCCTGCTTGCTGTACTCCCATTCCGGGCAGTCGCCGAAGTTCAGGAATCCAAGTCCCTTTGCCCTGGAATCGATGAACCTGTAGAGGAACCTCTCCGTCGGTGGGTCGAAGTAGGGGCTGACTTCCTTTCCGAAGATGCCTGCCTTAATGTACTCAGCGGGCTCTGCGAATGGCTGAGGAGGCATCTCGAGCATCAGGAGGTTGTCTACGACCATCCTCTCCTCGGTCTCCGGATCCATTGCGAAGAGATAGAACTTCGATGTCTTCTGCACTCCCTGCGGGAACTCTATCGGCTCGCACTCCTCAGGGTATAGCGATAGGACTATGTCATCCTTATTGATATGCAGCGCCTTGGGGAAGTTCTGGTATGCCTGGAAGATCTCTGCTCCGAATAGCATGGAGCTATCGCGCCATGTGCATCCGAATGTCGAGAACATGACCTCCGGGAACATCTCGTTGGCAGTGTTCATGATCGTATCTGCATCGACGACCGCATCGATGCTCTCATCTGCTGAGCATTCTGTTGCATGGAAATTGAAGCTCGATGTGTAAATACCCTTCCTTGTCTGAGGCGATTTCGCTGGCCTGATGCGGAACTCCAGCCCATGGAGGATCTCCCTCGGGTACTCGTCATCGTACTTCAGGCCTGCCTGCTGGTTGTCTATCTCCATCACCTTCTGGCTTGATGTCCTTGCTTTCTCGGTGTTGATGATCTGGTACTCGAACTCGAGGTTGCTGCACTCCGCCCACATGCTGATGCGGATCACGTAATCGAACCAGGTCGCGCCATCCTCTGATACGTGGCGCCCCCTTGTGCTGAGGGATAGGTGGATATCGCCCTGCTCCTCTATCTTCCATCCATCCTTGCCGACGAATGCGGCATAGGACCTGTTCCCATCATTGATCACAGGGCCTTCTGCTTCGGCAAGGACCTTGCCGGATGAGATGAATGCCTTGAGTATCCTGTCCCCGGGCTTTCCGAGCACTGCCTTGATCCTGCTGTTTGAGATAGCAACCGACCCTGATGGATCTGCATCGATCGCTACAGGGCTTATATCCACAGCTTCCGCAGCCCTGCATTCTTCCTTCGGCACGAAGAAGTATTTCCCTGGGAGGTTTGCCTCGAAGCGGGCAAGGAACCTCAGTGTCAGGAATCGCACTGAGCCATCACTGTATGTAGAGGAAACAATGCTCTGAAAGGGGTATTCCAGGCTGCCATCCGAGATGGCATGGTTCAAGATGCATTCCGGCATGAGCTCGCCCTTGGAGAATGGGAGGGCTGCGGTAACTGGGCAGTTTCTGACGTTGTAGCGTGATACTGTTTCAAATCCAATCAGCTTCATATGTTAGATGTTATCATCAGGGAAAAGAGGCATGTATTATCAAATTGTATCAAAAGGTATCATTATCGGTTGTCATAATCCGGCACCTTCCTCACATGCCGATTCTATCCAGAGGGATGCTGAGGGATATCGAAAAGCCGCTGCCCTGTGCAGATGATAGATGAAGCATGCACTCCTCTCCGAAGAGTATCGAAAGCCTCTGATTGACGTTGTAAAGCCCTATGTGGTGCTCTGGCGGGGTCTTCTGGTTGATTGATGAGACAATGGTGGATAGCATCCTGCTGTCTGTGCCTGGCCCGTTGTCGCTCACATCTATCGAGAGGCTCCCGTCCCTCTTCTCGATCGCGATCCTCACGAGGGTAGGAGCGCCATCGCTTCTTATCCCATGCTGGTATATGTTCTCGATCATTGGCTGGAAGAGCATGCGGATGCACCTTACTCCTTGTATCTCCTCCTCATCATAGTCCCATATCACCATCACCCTGTCCTTGAACCTGATGCCCTGGAGTGCTATGTAATCCCTTGTAGCCGCTATCTCCTCATCGAGCATCACAAGCCTCGATGGGTCCTGCAGCGAGTACCTGAGGATCCTTGAGAAGTTGCCTATCATCCTGCTTGCATCCTCCTTCCTGCTTCTGTCCTTCACGGCAAGGTCGATCGACTGGAGCGTGTTGAATATGAAGTGGGGATTGAGCTGGTACTGCAATGCCATGAGCTTCGTGACAGCAAGGTCCCTCTCTCCCTCCACGACCTTCTCCCTGAGGCTTGTTTCCCTTACATAGCTCTTCGCAACGCCCTCAAGGATGTAGTTGTATGTATCGAAGCGGAACCTTGACTGCTGCAGAAGCTGCTCGTCGATGGCATCGTTCTGCTCGAAGATGGAGAGGATGCTGTCTATCCTCTTGTAAAGGCTCCTGGAGAGGACCAGGGAGATCACAAGCGATGCGATTCCCGCGATGGCAGAAGCGATCAGCGTGAAGCTTATGATTGCATCCGATGCGCCCATCGTAATGCTCTTCGGTATCATCGAGACAAGAACCTCTCCGCCTGTGAGTATGCCATGGCTCTGTATGATGTACCTGCTCTGGTCCAATGAGTCTATGTATGCCCTGTCATATGCCTGGCTATTTGATGAAATGACATTGCCATCGCTGTCGAGGATCATGACGATCTCGCCCTCGTACTGCATGACATCATCCAGAAGCTGCCTTATGTATGACTGCTTCACGAATACAGATAGCATCATGCCGTACTTGAGCGGGATCGAGAATGCTATGGAGTCGATCTCCTTCGAGTCGAAATCGCTCATCCTCATCTTCGCACCTGTTATTGCAATGGATGCCCCATCATTGATGCTTCTCCCTGTATCGGAGACAAGGCTCTGGGAGGACTCCATGATCATGGAATTGATGACTACGTTCCCGGATCCGGGCTTTGAGATCATCACATACTGGATATTTGGCGAGTAGGCAAGGATCTCATCGATGAAGCCGAAGTAGCCGTTGTCCTCTATCGCGCCATCATGCTCATCGCCGCTGAAGAGGGATACAAGGGAGAGAAGCAGGTCCGAATGGGAGTCTATGAATATGCTGATTCTCCTAGTGTCGGAGATAATAGGCTCGATTGCCTTGCTCGAGAGCGAGAAGACGGTCTCTGTCGTATCCTTGATCTGCCTGTATACGTGCTTCCTGACTGTATAGATCGAGAGGATTCCGACTATGAAGACAGGGATCACCATCATAGCAAAGTACATGAATAGGCTCCTGATGAAGAATGCATGCCTCAGCCTTCCAAGCGAGCTCCTATTCCCTCGATCCATTCTCTCTCTGCTCCCATGGGCTCTTGCCATAGTACTTCCTGAATGCCCTGGTGAAATTCTTCGGGTTGTCGTAGCCTATCATGTAGGCGATCTCATAGATCTTCAGGTCGTTGCTCGACAGAAGCCTCATGGCATTCCTCATCTTCACTTCCAGAAGGTATTCCGAGAATGTCTGGCCAGTGACCTTCTTGAAGATCTTCGAGACGTAGTTGGTGCTCATCTTCGTCTCTATAGCGATGTCCTCAAGCGTCACAGTCCTGTAGTTGATCAGGATGTTCTTCTTCATCGATTCCACTATTTCCTTGTAGTAGCCCTCCGATGACCCGACCGATGCAATCCCCTGATAGCGCTCATCGAGCTTCTCCTTCGATTCAATCAGGAATAGCGCAAGCTCATCGGTGTTTACAGGTTTAAGGAGGTATCCCGAGACACCGTATCTGATTGCGGATCTTGCGTATTCGAAATCGCTCGCACCGCTGAGAAGCATGGTTATTGCATCGGGCTCTATCGATCTGAGCTGGCGAAGCAGCTCGATGCCATCGATGCCGGGCATCATGATATCGGAGATGACGAGATCGACGTGGTTCTCGCGGATGAACCGCAGCGCTGCAGAAGGATCCTGGAACGTCCATAGCCCGAAGCCATAGGACTCCCAGTCAATCATGCACCTGAAGCCCTCCAGGAAGAGAGCCTCATCATCTATCGATACTGCCTTGTACATTGCTGCCTCTTGTGAAAATAATGATACCTTTTATCGACAAAGATAGCCTACGATTGCCCTAATTTCAATGATATTCTTGATTGTACAATCAAAGGAGGGTACCGCTTTGGGTTCTAGAAAACTAGGTCTGAAAAGGAAGAACGGATACTGGGGACTGCTTTTCATAGCACCATGGCTTATCGGGTTCCTTGTGTTCCAGCTATATCCATTCCTATCGTCTTTCATCTATTCATTCACAGATTACAGCATCTTCGGAAAGCCGAAGTTCGTAGGCCTGAAGAACTACAAGAAGCTATTCACCATAGATCCCGACTTCAGGATGTCGATATGGGTCACGATCAAGTATGCCCTTATATCTGTTCCGGGCAAGCTGATCTTCGCTCTGATCGTAGCGCTTCTCCTGAACATGAAGATAAAGCATGTGAACTTCTTCAGGACCCTCTACTATCTTCCGTCGATCCTAGGAGGATCTGTTGCGATCTCAGCGCTTTGGAAGCTCATGTTCATGAAGGAGGGAATGATCAACAACCTCCTGGGTGCGATCCATATCCCTCCAGTGGACTGGCTAGGCTCTCCTAAGATAGCGATCTATACGATCAGCCTTCTGCAGATATGGCAGTTCGGTTCGTCGATGGTCCTCTTCCTGGCTGCCCTCAAGCAGATTCCAGCGGAATACTACGAATCGGCTTCCCTTGACGGCGCATCGAAGTGGAAATGCTTCCTCCACATAACATTCCCCATGATCACGCCGATTGTCTTCTTCAACCTCATCATGCAGATGATCAACGCGCTCCAGAGCTTCACTTCCGTATTCGTCATAACCAACGGCGGACCTCTTAAGTCGACTTACCTCATCGGCCTCAAGCTCTATGAGGAGGGCTTCAACAACTTCAAGATGGGATATGCCTCATCCATAAGCTGGGTTCTCTTCGGCATAATCCTCGTCTTCACTCTCCTTGTGTTCAGGTCTTCCGATGCATGGGTCTATTACCAGGATGGAGGTGAGTTCTGATGGTCACGAGAAACAGGAAAGCAAAGTCAATAGCAATGTACATCATCCTTCTGCTTGTAGCCTTCGTCATGTGCTATCCGCTGCTATGGATGTTCTTCTCATCGTTCAAGACCAATTACGAGATACTGGGCACCCACAGCCTGCTGCCTGAGAAGTTCATCTTCGATGGATACATAAACGGATGGAGGGGAATCGGAAAGCACTCGTTCGGGCTTTATATCGTGAATACATTCAAGATGGTCATCCCTACAGTCATCTTCACCGTCTTCTCAAGCTCCCTTGTGGCCTATGGCTTCGGACGCTTCAGATTCCCGACCAAGAAGATGCTCTTCGGCTTCATGATCTCAACTCTCATGCTCCCGAATTCCGTGATCATAATCCCGCGCTACCTGCTCTTCAACAAGTGGGGATGGCTCGATACATACAAGCCGTTCATAGTGCCAGCTCTATTCGCATGCGACGCATTCTTCATCTTCATGCTCGTGCAGTTCATAAGGGGAATCCCCAAGGAGCTTGATGAGGCTGCTACGATCGACGGCTGCTCTCCTGTGGGAATCTACGGAAGGATACTGCTGCCTCTGATGAAGCCTGCTCTGTTCTCGGCGGGGCTCTTCAAGTTCATGTGGACCTGGAATGACTTCTTCAATACGCTTATTTACATCAGCAAGGTAGACAAGTACCCGCTCTCGCTTGGCCTGAGGGTATCGCTGGATACAGCATCCGCTGTGCAGTGGAACCAGATCATGGCAATGTCGCTTGTATCCATACTGCCATTGGTAATACTCTTCTTCATGGCGCAGAAGTACTTCGTGGAAGGAATCGCCACATCTGGAATAAAGGGGTGAGCGATGTGGAGCGAGGATAAGAAGGGGCTGATAGATGCTATAGAGGGCCTTGAGGATGGCAATGCCATCTCAATGGGACAGTGCGGCTCCATTTTCTCCCTCTCAGGGCTCAGGATCGGAATCGATGTCATAGTCTCCGATCTGTACTATAAGGGAACAGATATCTCAAGGCGCAGGGTTCCGCCTCCGTTCTCTGTGCCGGAATGCCCGAGGCTTGATTATCTGCTGGTCACACATGACCACCTGGACCATTTCGATAGCCAGCTTGCAGCTGAGCTGGCTGCAAAGGGCACGAGGATCGTTGCACCCAAGCACATCCTTGATTCCCTTGATATCGACAGCGTCTCCAAGGCTTATATAGCGAATAACCGGATGCTCAGCATCGGCGATGTCTCCATCGAGGCTATCCCGGTATGCCATATGGAATATGAGGATTCGGAGCCGGGGTACTCCAGGTACTATGGTTATGCAATCAGATGGAAGGGGATGAAGCTCTTCCATGGTGGAGATACGCTCTCATGCGACCGCCTGATAGCAGATGCATCTGGCTCCGATTACCTCTTCCTGCCGATAAACGGGAGGGATGAGGAAAGGCTTTCGAAGGGCATAATAGGGAACATGGACATAGATGAGGCAATAGATGCAGCCATCGCATCCTCATCGCGCGTCCTTGTGCCTACGCACTTCGATTTCTTCAAGGAGAACGGTGCCGATATCTCCCTGTTCGCCGAAAGAGCCGAGGGCAGGATCGGGTACGTTATCCCAAGGCCAGGTGAGGTCTTCAGGCTTTCCTGACTCTCTTTCTCCTCATGACATCCAGCATGAGCTGGCCGTCCTCGCTTCTTCCGATCATGCACCTTTTCAGCAGCATCTCAGAGAAGTCTGTCTTGTCTATATGGAGATAGTCGACATAGTCGCTTTCGAATCTGTAGATCAGGAGGTAGTCCTTCTCCTCGAGCATCGAGAAGGCAAGCGTGAGGGATGGCCTGTATTGCCTATGGAACTCAAGGGCCTTGCTTCTCTCCTTCTCTGTAAGGTAGGTGCTGCTCCAGAAGAGGGCAAGCACTGGCTCCTCTCCGTTTCTTACGAGGATATCGGTTCCAAGGATCTCTATATCCACAGCAAGCGATGGAGGGAAGGCCTTCTCGATCGCTGAGGCGATCCTATGCGATACCGCGCCTTTCCTGAATGCTATGTCCTTACCGATCGGAGGAAGGGAGAAGTATGATAGCATTCCCTTCCTGAATGAATCGAAGATCTCTATCCTTGCTGTTGAATCACTCATCATACCTGATGCCGATGGCCATCTCGCTTACCTCTGAGATGGTGTTGTATATCGAGCATAGCGAAGCTGCCTTGCTTACAAGGCTCTCGAACTCCTCCTTGTCCTCGACACCCTCTGCTGCGATATCAAGCGCTGTCGTCTTAAGGGTGGTAGGGGAGGTCTCCCTCTTCCATCCTTTCACATTGATCGTAAGGCTCTTCCACCCGGATTTCCTATCGAGGCTTGCCAGAGTCCTGTAGAAGCAGCCAGCAAGCGCTCCTAGAAGGTATTCATAGGGGCCTGTTGACTGCGTGAAGTCGAATTCCTTTCCGAGGCTGTTCTCGAAATACTGCCTGCTGTCCGTAAAATGAGCTGTGATTTCCCTTGGTTCTGCCATGCTTCCATTATAACAGCATAGGAGCGCTTTCGTTAATAGAGCACGCTGCTGTTTTGGCAGATGCGAATGCCCATGTGAGAGAGTAGCCTCCGCACTCTGCATCGACATCGACGATGTCGCCTGCGAAATAAAGTCCCTTCACCAGCTTCGACTCCATCGTCCTTGAGTCGATCTCCCTTCTGTCGACTCCTCCTCTGCTTGACATGGCGCCATTGCTTCCAGCCCATGCAGGTGTCCTGTATCCTGATAGTCTTTCCGAGATAATCCTGAGCTCTTCCTTCCTGAGATCCGCGATCCTCTTTTCCGCAATCTCCCCGACTAGCGCTGATGTCAGCCTCTCAGGCAGCGGAAGCGCGTTCCTAAGCATCGTTCGCCCGTTCATCGCCTTGATCTCTTCAGGCGTGATATCGAGAAAGGAAACCACGATCTCCTCCTTGCCGCAGAAATGCCTTGAGAGGTTCTCGGCGGCAGGTCCTGAGATGCCGTTTCCTGTTATCACGATGCTTCCCTCTGCTTCATTCCTTCCCTTCTTCAGGCGAGCATCGATCGTGATTCCCATAGCGCCTTTCAGAGGCTCCTGGAAGATTATCGGAGCAAGTGCTGGGCGCACTGGCTCTATCCTATGCCCGAGTGCCTTCGCGAGGCGGTATCCGTTCCCATCCGATCCAGTGTGAGGATATGATGATCCTCCTGCTGCGAGGATCACGTTTCCTGCCTCGTATTCGCTATCCTCTGTCCTGATCCTGAATATGCTTTCGCTCTTCTCTATCGAGAGGGCTTTTCCCTTTGCGATGCGGCATCGCCTGACGAGGGCGCTGACGACATCGGATGATGAATCCGTGACGGGGTATACCCTGTTGTCGTCATCTGTGTAGCTTGGGACGCCTATCGAGTCGAAGAATGAGATTATATCAATGGGTGTGAATGCATAGAGCGGATAGCGTACGAAGTTCTTTGCTTCGTAGTAGTGGCGCAGAAGCTCAAGAGGGGCGGAGTTATGGGTGAAGTTGCACCTTCCGCCCCCTGTGAGAAGCAGCTTTCTTCCTGCTTCATCGTTTGATTCAAGGACAAGGGCCCTGGAGCCAAGGATGGCTCCAGCCATAAGGCCGCTTGCCCCTCCGCCGATAATCAGCGTGTCTGCTTTATTTCTCACTCTTTTCTTTCTTGACGATTGCTATCGAAAGCTCGTCAAGCTGCTTCTGCTCGACCTCTGCAGGGCAGTCGTCAAGCGGTGATAGAGCGGCTGTGTTCTTCGGGAATGCGATCACTTCCTTGATCGATGCCTCTCCAGCTACGATCATGCATAGCCTGTCGATGCCAGGAGCGATTCCTCCGTGTGGTGGCGGGCTGAACCTGAATGCATCGAGAAGGAAGCCGAACTTCTCCTGTGCAACGTCATCCGGGATGTTGCAGATCCTGAAGATCCTCTTCTGAAGCTCTATATCGTGGATCCTTATCGATCCGGATGCAAGCTCATAGCCATTGAGTACAAGATCGTAGAGATCTCCCTTCACGGAGCCTGGATCCTGCTCAAGCGTATCGAGGTACTCTGCCTGCGGCATCGAGAACATGTGATGCGCTGCTTCCCAGTGGCCTTCGTCCTCGTTGTACTCGAAGAGAGGGAAGTCGATGATCCAGCAGAACTCGAAGCCAGGTCCGATCAGGCCAAGGTCCGCACCGAGCTTGTTCCTGACAGCACCCATGCTGTTGCAGCACTTCTTCCAGCTGTCGGAAGCCACAAGGAGGATCACCTCCTTGTCCTTTGCGCCTGTTGCATCCAAGACCAGCTGCTCATTGCCCTTGAAGAACTTGGAGACTCCGCCAGAGAGAGTGCCGTTCTCGACCTTCATCCATGCAAGCCCATGAGCGCCATAGATCTTCGCAGCATCCTCGAGCTCAGCAAGGTACTTCCTGGTGTAATCGCCATCCTTCTGGGGAGCTACGATGTACTTTACGTATCCGCCGTTCTTCAGTGTCTCTGTGAATGCATTGAATGTAGACAGCTTAGCAAATGGCTCAGCATCCCTGATCTCGAGACCGAATCTCAGGTCCGGCTTATCGCAGCCATATGTGTTCATCGCATCATGGTATGTGATTCTCCTGAAGTGGGCAGGGATATCGATTCCGAGCTCGTTCCTGAAGACATGGCCGAAGAGGTCCTCCATGAGCATGAGGACATCGTCCCTCTTGACGAAGCTCATCTCGATATCGAGCTGAGTGAACTCAAGCTGCCTGTCTCCTCTTGGATCCTCGTCCCTGTAGCATCTTGCGATCTGGAAGTACTTGTCGAAGCCTGAGACCATCAGCAGCTGCTTATAGAGCTGAGGCGACTGCGGGAGGGCGAAGAACTTGCCCGGGTAGATCCTCGATGGGACCAGGAAGTCCCTTGCTCCTTCCGGTGTGCTTCTTACGAGGGTAGGAGTCTCGATCTCGTAGAAATCCGTCTTATAGAAATACTCCCTGATTGCCTTTATGATGCGGTGGCGCAGGGCGATCCTGTCCTGCATGCCCTGGCATCTGAGGTCGAGGAACCTGTACTTGAGCCTCAGGTCCTCCCTTGCGTTGTTCTCCTGGTCGATCATGAACGGAAGCACGGCGCACTGCGAGAGAACCTCGATGCTCTCCGCCTTCACCTCCACTTCGCCTGTAGGCATATCGTGATTGACCATCTCGTCAGGACGCTTCCTGACTATTCCCCTGACTGCGATGCAGTACTCGAGCTTGAGAGCCGAAGCTGCCTTCTGGAGCTCCGGCGATGCGTCATCGTCGACTACTACCTGCGTAAGTCCATATCTATCCCTGAGGTTGATGAAATGGAGGGCGCCATGGTTCCTGTCCCTATGTACCCATCCATTGAGTATTACGGTCCTTCCTGCATCGGAGGCTCTAAGCTCTCCGCAGGTCGCCGTTCTCTGCATGAATGCTTCTTCCATAGAATAATCTCCTTGGAGTTGTAGGCATATATTATCACTTGGATAGATAAAAGACTACACTCTCAAGGAGATATGGAGATCAGAGAGCCTTCTCTGGAAGCTCTCTTACCACTATGCTTCCCTGCCTGAGGTACTTGATTGCCTCTACAGCTGCCTTAGCGGCGCTTGTTGTCGTCGTGTATGGTATGTGGGCCCTTACGGCTTCGGTCCTTATATCATCATCGCACTGCCTGGAGTGGAAACCCATAGGCGTGTTTATAATCAGGTCGACCTTCCTTGCCCTGATGTAGTCCACGATGTTCGGATGTCCATCCTGTACCTTCAGGACCACATCCGTGAGCACACCCTCCCTGTATAGGTCCCTCGCTGTTCCCTTGGTTGCAAGGATCTGGAATCCCATCTCCTCCAGGGCCTTTGCGATCGGAGCGATTGTCACCCTGTCCTTGCTGTTGACGCTTATGATGACGCGCCCTGAGGTAGGGAGGCGCCCCGATGAAGCCGCCTGGCTCTTTGCGTATGCCTCTCCGAAGGATCTTCCGATTCCGACCACCTCTCCTGTGGACCTCATCTCAGGGCCTAGCGCAGGATCTACGTCTGCGAATCTGTCGAATGAGAACACAGCTTCCTTGATCGCCCATCCTGTGAGGCATCTTCCCTCCGCGTATTCTCCCTCTGCTGGTACGAGGCCCTGCTTCACAAGGTCCTCTCCAAGCCATGTCTTTACTGCGACCTCTATCAGGTTGACGCCGCTTGCCTTGGATATGAACGGGACTGTCCTGCTCGCCCTGGGGTTCACTTCTATGATGTAGAGCCTTCCGTCCTTCTCAGCGAACTGTATGTTCATAAGTCCCCTGATATCCAGCCTCCTGGCTATCTTCAGCGCCCATGAGCGCATCTGGTCCAGGATCTCAGGCTTGCTCTTGTATGGAGGGAAAACAGCCGCGCTGTCTCCTGAGTGTATTCCCGCAGCCTCGATGTGCTGGAGGATCCCGCCTATGTAGAGGGACTTTCCATCTGAGACTGCATCGAGGTCATACTCGAACGCATCCTCCAGGAACTGGTCTACAAGCACAGGAGCATCCTTCGAGATCTCGACATTGCATGTTGAGACGAAGCTGTCAAGGCCCTCCTTGTCGTATGCGATGAACATCGCTCTTCCTCCGAGGACGAATGATGGCCTGAGAAGCACAGGGTAGCCTATCTCCTCTGCCTTCGATGCGATCTCATCGGCTGAGAATGCGCTTCTGTTCTGAGGCTGCCTCAGCCCAAGCTCCTTGACAAGCGATGAGAAGAGCTGCCTGTCCTCAGTGGCATCGATGCTTGAAAGTGATGTGCCGAGTATATGCGCACCGTTCCTCTCGAGCTCTGCCGCCATATTGAGAGGAGTCTGCCCTCCTAGCTGGACAACGACGTTCTTCGTTCCTTCCTTCTCCAGGATATCGAGCACTGTCTCTGCTGTAAGAGGCTCGACATAGAGCCTGTCCGATGTATTGTAGTCAGTTGATACGGTCTCAGGGTTGCTGTTGACCATGACTGTCTTGATCCCGTGCTTTCTGAATGCGCGTGATGAGAGCGTGCAGCATGTATCGAACTCAAGGCCCTGCCCGATCCTGTTCGGACCCGATGCAAGGATCACCACTGAGTCCTTTCCCAGTCCCTCTCCCTCATCCTTCTCGCCATATGAGAGATAGCAGTAAGGAGTGAGCGCCTCGAATTCACCTGCGCATGTATCGACGTAGTGCCTTGCAGGAAGATAGTGCGCTGGCACGCTCTTTCCCGAGATCGTCCTGATCCTCTTATCCGATAATCCGTATCTCTTTGCCTCAAGGTAGAGCTCCTCTGTAAGCTCCTCGCTCTCGAGCCTCTTCTCGAAATCCGCCATCTCGGCAAGAAGGCTCAGGAAGTAGATATCGAAGCCGGTTGTTTCCGAAATAGCCTCAAGGTCCCTGTTTCCTTCCTTTATCACAGTGTATGCGGCAAGGTACCTGAGAGGATGCGCGGACCTGAGAAGGAGGTCGACATCATGCTTGCTCCTGTCTAGAGGGACGATTCCCTCAAGCTTCTGCTCCGATGACCTGAATGCCTTATTGAGGGCTTCGATCGCTGTCCTTCCAAGGGCAAGCGTCTCTCCGACCGATCTCATCTGCGTTCCGAGCGCGGATGCAGCCAGCGGGAACTTCTCGAGCTCGAACCTCGGAACCTTCACAGCAACGTAGTCCAGAGCCGGCTCGAAGCATGAAACCGATGCTCCTGTGATCTCGTTCTCGACCTCGTCGAGCGTGTATCCGACTGCGAGCTTCGCAGAGATCCTCGCAATAGGGAAGCCTGTTGCCTTGCTCGCAAGGGCCGAGGACCTGGAGACGCGTGGATTCATCTCGATGACGATCATCCTACTGTGGTCAGGAGAGAGCGCGAACTGCACATTCGATCCTCCGCAGTCGACTCCGACTGCCCTGAGGATGTCTATCGATGCAGTCCTCATCCTCTGGTATTCCTTATCTGTGAGTGTCTGGATGGGAGCAATCGTGATGCTGTCGCCTGTGTGGACTCCCATTGGGTCTATGTTCTCGATGGAGCATACGATGATCGCATTGTCCTTGCTGTCCCTCATCACCTCCATCTCGAATTCCCTCCATCCGATCAGGGATTCCTCGATGAGTATCTCCCCAACAGGGCTTATTGAGAGCGCATGCTCAACAAGCGGGATGAATTCCTCCTCTGTCTTCGCAATGGAGCCTCCCATGCCGCCGAGAGTGAACGATGGCCTTATGATCAGCGGAAGCGGAATGTCCTTCTTGATGGCTATTGCTTCCTCGATGCTATGGGCGATCCCGCTCCTTGCGCTCTCCAGTCCAAGTCCTGTGACAATGTCCTTGAAAAGCCCCCTGTCCTCTGCCTTCTCGATTGCCTCTGTGCTTGCTCCGATGACCTTTACCCCGTATTTATCCAGGAGTCCTGCCTCCTTGAGCTCCATCGTGAGGTTGAGCGCTGTCTGTCCTCCCATGGTTGAAAGGATCGCATCAGGTCCTACCTGCTGGAAGATCCTCTCTACGTACTCGATCTTGAGAGGCTCCAGGAAGATATGGTCAGCAAGACCCGGCGTTGTCATTACAGTGGCAGGGTTCGGGTTAATGAGCGATACCTCGTATCCCTCTTCCTTCAGTGCCCTCACAGCCTGGTTTCCTGAGTAGTCGAACTCGCATGCCTGACCGATGACGATCGGTCCTGAGCCGATTACGAGTATGTGGTGTATATCGTTTCTCTTCATCTTGCCATCCTCTTGAATTCATCGAAAATGAACAGCCCATCCTCTGGGCCAGGAGCCGCCTCTGGGTGGAACTGGACAGACAGCACAGACAATCTGTCGTTCCTTATTCCCTCGATCGATCCGTCGTTTGCGTTCCTGAACCAGACCTCTGTGCCCTCAGGAAGGGAATCCGGATCGGACATGAAGCCATGGTTCTGTGCTGTGACGAATGTCTTTCCCGTCCTTGTATCGAATACAGGCTGGTTCGAGCCATGGTGGCCGAACTTCATCTTCTTCGTCCTGCCTCCAAGAGCGATCGTTATGATCTGGTGGCCGAGGCAGATGCCTTCCACCGGGATCTTCCCGATGCATCCCCTGGCCATCTCGACAGCGCCCTCAAGCAGCGCTGGGTCTCCAGGTCCATTGGATAGGAAGAGCGCTGAAGGGGAGAGGGATAGCACATCCTCCGCCGTCGATGAAGGAGGAAGGAGCGTCACTGCTATGTTCTTCCTGTATAGATTGTCTATTATCGAGGTCTTGATGCCGAAGTCGACAACAGCATAGTGCTTCTCAGGCTTGGCAGGGGGCTCTGCAAAGCCCTTCCCGAGCCTTGGGTTATAGGTCTTTTCCTTCACTGCGACTCCCTCTATAAGGTCGCGCTCCGTGATGGAAGGGAATGCTGAGAGCTTCCTCTCTGCCTCCTCTCTGTCCTCAGGGTAGAAGAGCACGCCGTTCTGGCTTCCATGCTCCCTGATGTAGAGCGTGAGTCCCCTTGTATCGATGTCGTCCACCACTGGGATCCCTTCTCTCTCCAGGTATTCCTCCAGCTTCATCCTGCCTGCGGCAACAGGTCCCCTGTACAGCTTCCTCACAATAAGAGCAGTGGCTTTTGCTCCACTGCTCTGGTTGTCTTCATGTGTAATGCCGTAATTGCCGATCATCGGGCTTGTCATTACGACTATCTGCCCATTGTAAGATGGGTCTGTGAGTATTTCCTGGTATCCGGGGATGCCTGTATTGAATACGACTTCCCCTATATTGTTCTCAAGCTGATGGCCATAGGCTCTGCAGCTGAATTCCGTTCCATCTTTAAGTCTAAGGATTGCTTTTCTCATATTCATGCGCCAAATTGTCAGAATGATAAATAAAAATACAGGTTATATGCAACACTTTGGCAAAAAAACACCATTATGCAACAGAAAGAGGTCTATTTCTGCAACATAATGGTTATATTATCTAAGTTCGATGCTTCCTGAGATTGTCGAGATATCCGCTCTGCCTTCTCCTTCGCCTATCTTTTCCTTTCCTGACTTCGCCGCCGTTCTTCCGTTTATCTCAACGCTTCCCGATGTCGTCTTCCATTCTGCCTCGTATCCGCCCTCTCCATCTATCTCGATCTCGCCGGATTTCGAGGAAGCGTCAAGCGATGAGAATGCAGCATCTGCATAGACCGAGCCCGATACCGTCTCGAGCCTGATTGAATCCGATTCAAGCCCATATGCCTCTATCTCCCCTGAGACTGTCTTTATGGAGATATCGCTTCCCTTCAAGTCCTTTGCCTCAACGCTGCCGCTCACTGCCACGATATCGATTGCCCGTGCCTCTGAGGATAGCAGCTCTATGGATGATGAGACGCTTGAGACTGAGATCCCATCGGCCTTTGCTGAAGCTATCTCGGTCCTGCCTGAGACGTTCTTCACAGTGATGGCTGAAAGCTCCGGCGGGAGCGTGACCTCGAGCATTCCAAGCCCGTTTGTCTTAGCGACATCGATTATGATCTCATTGCCCTTCTCGGTTGCGGACATCTTCGAGCTATGCGCCAGCCTTGCGTGGACGCGGCCATCCTCAGATCTTCTCACTGAGATTGCGGAATCGACTGCGTTTATCGTGACCGATGTCGATGAGGAGGCTGCGAAATCGGCTTCCTTCTGGTTATGGGACCAGGATAGCCTTATCGAGAGGCTGATCAGTGCTGCTACTATGAAGGCAGCAAGCAGGATCAGCTTCAGGGCCTTGCTGTCATTTAGCACCTCTGTCCTCCCTGAATCTCTCGTCCCAGTCGCGCTCCTTGTCGAACATCTCTCCTTCCATCGTCTCGACCTTCTTCTTAAGCTCCTCGTACTCCCTTCTCAGCTCATCGGTGCTCTTTGAGTCGGCATCGCGGAATGTCGCATCCTCTGCATCCATGTTCCTTGATGAGCGGTATGATGAATAAGAGCAGCCCATGTCTTCCTCTCCCTGCATCGGCAGCAGAATGGCCAGCCCGAGGTAGATCAGAGCGCCTGGGAAGAATCCTGTGCATACAACGATCAGGAATACGATCAGCCTTGTCGGCTCAACAGGCAGGTCCCTCCATTCTGCCAGTCCTGTCACCACTCCGTATATCTTTCCCCTTGGGGACCTTGCCCATCTCCTAGTTGCCATTTCTCTCTCCTTGATCCTTTTTCCCATTCTTGGTTCTTATTATCAGATCGATATCATCGATCCTTCTCTGGAGGTCCTCGATTCCCTTCTCGAGAGCCTCTCTTTCGCTTCTCTCCCTTGCCCTGTCATTCATCGCAGGGTCGACCCCTCTTTTTCTGCTTTTCTTCTGTTCCTTCTCGAACTTCCTATACTCCGACTTCGATGTATAGACCCTTGAGTATGTTCCCGGAGCATATCCATTTTCCATCTCCTGCTGCCTTAGGGCCGCTTCGATCTTCATCTTCTTCTGCTTTGTCTCGAAATACTGCCCTGAGATAGCCATGATAGTCACGAAAATGAATACAATCAGTACGACTCCCATCAGTTCTCCGCCTTCTTCTTAAGCTCGTTGAGCTCTGCTTCTATCTCCTCATCCCTCTCGAGATCCCTGAACCTGTCCTCAGCGCTTCTGGAGCTCTCCTTGCCGAGGTCGTTCCAGGCATTCATCCTGTCTATCCTCTCCTCCATCCTCTGGAAGCGTTCCTCCGTTCCTCTGTCAAAGGATGTCTTTCCGTCCATCCTTGCCTTGTCCTCCTTCTCCTTGAGCATCTGGAACTTCGCCTTTGCCTGGGAGAGCTTATCCTCAAGCGTATGGATCTCTGTCTTTCCTTCCTCGACCTGCTTTGCGTTGTCATCAAGCATCGCCTTGATCCTGTCAAGCTCCGCAGCCGTATGCCTCTTTTCCAGGAGCGCCTCCCTTGCAAGGTCCTCCTTTCCCTTTGAGACAGCCAGCTCGGCTCTGTTCTGCCATCTCTGCAGCGTGTTCTCAGCTTCCTTGAGCTTCCTCTCAAGCCTTATTCCCTGCGCCATCTTGGCAGAGCATGTGCTCTTGAGCTCTATCAGAGTATCCTCCATTTCCTGGATCATCAGGCGAAGCATCTTCTCAGGATCCTCTGCTTTATCCAGAAGCGAGTTTATGTTTGAGTTGACTATATCCATGAATCTTGAAAATATACCCATATTCATCTCCTTGCCGATAGCAAGCAAGAAGCGTGCCAACTTCTCAGGAGCACGCTATCTCCATGCAATACAGAAGTATAATGCAGTTTTGTGTTTTCATTCCATCAAAATGTGATGGTGATAGATGCCATCATGTGGTAATATTTGCCACATGAGCATGGCCAGAAGGGAAACAAGCAGCCCCTCGATAGGGGAGAGCGAGGTCTATCTTGACTTCCAGCAGCGTCTTGCGAGAGTGGCAAGGATCGATCGCCCGGTGCTCCTGATAGGCGAGAGGGGGACCGGAAAGGAGCTGGCTGCGAAGAGGGTCCATTACCTCTCGCAGAGATGGCAGGGCAATCTTGTCACAGTGAACTGCGCAGCGCTTCCCTCCTCCCTTATCGAGACAGAGCTCTTCGGGTATGAGCAGGGAGCATTCACAGGAGCAAAGGGCACAAGGAAGGGCAGGTTCGAGGAAGCAGAGGGAGGAACCCTCTTTTTAGACGAGATCGGCCTCATCCCGCTTGAGGTGCAGGAGAAGATACTCAGGGTGGTCGAGTATGGTTGCTATGAGAGAGTAGGATCCTCCGTGACTCATGAGGCCAATGTGAGGATCATAGGAGCGACGAATGCCGACCTGAGGAAGCTATGCGAGGAGGGCAGGTTCAAGGAGGACCTCCTCGATAGGCTCTCGTTCGAGGTCCTTTTCCTTCCTCCTCTTCGCACTAGGGGCGATGATATCCTTCTTCTGGCATCGTATTTCGCATCGAAGATGGCGCTTGAATGCGGACTGGAGAACATGCCTGTATTCACAGAGCACGCAGAGAGCATTCTCCTTTCCTACCCATGGCCGGGGAATGTCAGGGAGCTGAAGAACGTCGTAGAGCGCGCTGTGTACAGGAGCGACGGCCCTGAGATCGACAGCTTCGACTTCAATCCCTTCGACAATCCTTTTGCGAGGAAGGAGGAAAGCAGGAGTGAGCCGGAAGAGGCAGAAGAGAAGCCCTTCCAGCTTGAGCTGTCATCATTCCTGCAGGCCCATGAGGACCTCGATATATCATTCATATCGAGGGCGCTCGACCAGGCTGGCGGCAATCAGAGGTCAGCAAGCGAGCTTCTGGGGCTTACGTATGACCAGTTCAGGGGCCTTTACAGGAAATACAAGGGAAGGCTCAGGTAATCACTTCCCCTTCTTGCTGAAATGCTTGAGAAGCGAGACGATGACGAAGATGATTGCCATCGAGAGGGCAAGGGTTCCCCATGCCTTGATGCTTTCGATTATTATTCCAATAGTATCCATTGCTTTCTCCTACATGAACATAGACAGGATTATTCCTCCTGCCAGGACGCTTCCGATCTGACCTGCTACGTTTGCGCCCAGCGCGAACGGTAAGAGATGGTTCTGTCTGTCCTCCTCGTTGCCAAGCTTCTGTATTACCCTGCTTGACATCGGGAACGCCGAGATCCCTGCCCCTCCGATCAGGGGATTCACCTTCTTTTCCTGAGGAAGGAAGAGATTGACGAGCTTGACGAACGCAACACCGCATGCTGTATCGAATACGAATGCAAAGAGCCCGAAGGCTATTATCATGAGCGTGTCCAGCCTTAATAGGCTATCGGCTCTCATCATCGGCGCAATGGCAAGTCCAAGCAGCAGCGAGATAAGCGGAGACAGCACGTTCTGGGCAGCGCCTGATAGGGAATCAAGCACCCCTGATTCCTTCACCAGATTGCCGAACATGAGCATGCCTACAAGGGCAGCAGACTCCGGTGCAATCAATGAGCATACTGCAGTGACAGCAATGGGGAATGCTATCTTCACGCTCTTCGAGACAGATGAAGGCGAGTAGTGCATTCTTATAAGGCGTTCCTTCTTCGTCGTGCATGCCTTCAGCACAGCTGGCTGGATTATAGGGACAAGCGCCATGTAGCAGTAGGCTGCAATCAGTATCGGAGCCATGAACTGGGAGCCGAGGCGCTCCGATACCATGATCGCAGTAGGACCATCGGCGGCTCCTATGATCGCTATGCTCGCAGCATCATTGAGCGGAAAGAAGAGGGATGCAAGGACAAGCGTGATGAATATGCCTCCCTGCCCGGCGGCTCCTATGAATATGAGCCATGGCCTCTCCATGAGCGGCGTGAAGTCTATCATCGCTCCTATTCCTATGAAAAGAAGCAATGGGAAGACCTCATAGGTCTCTATTCCGAAGCTGTAGAGCCATGTGAGTATCCCGTTGCTGCCAGCGATTACGGAGTCTGGGAGATTCACAAGGATCGCACCGAATCCCATGGGCAGCAGGAGAGTGGGTTCCATCTTCCTTGCTATCGCAAGATAGATCAGAAGAAGACCGATCATAATCATGGTTGATTTAAGAAGAAGTTCCATGCCAAGAGTATAGGGATAAAGCAATATAATTTACCATATGGGTGAAAATATAAGCAAAAAATGAACTAATTAGGTTTCATATGAAATAGAAATCATCAAATCAGGCTGTATTAATTCTTCCATATTAGACATATGGTAAAATCCGATTATCTCAGCAAGCACTCGGGGTCAAGGAGGAAATCAAAGAGATCTATGAACAGGATGCCGTCTTCGCTGTATAGCCCTGAGACAGAATCCCTGGTGATTATTATCTTCCTGAATCCATCGTCCGAGAGAAGGAGAGACCTCTTTTCCTGTTTCATCTTTTCTTCATCAGCTAATGCATAGGCAGCCTGGATATAGTATTTCTCAAAGCCTTTTGTGCACACGAAGTCTATTTCATTTGCCTTCCGGATGCTTTTCCCCTCCTTGTCCTTTCCGTTCGAGACAACGACACCGACATCCACATTGAAGCCACGGGCGCATAGCTCATTGAAAATGGCATTCTCCATTGCGTGGGTCTGCTCAGTCTGCCTGAATCCTATGATGGCGTTCCTGATTCCCAGGTCTGTGAAATAGTACTTTGAAGGCGTTCCGATATATCTTCTGCCCTTTACATCATACCTCAAGGCGCTCCTGACCAGGAAAGCATCTTCAAGGCATTCGATATAGCGCTTTATAGTGACAGGACTGATGATTTTCCTGTTTACGCTTTCAAACGTTGCGCTGATTCTGTTCGGATTTGTCAGCGATCCGATGGATGATGCCAGAATGCTGAGGATATCCTCAAGCTCGGACCTGTTCCTGATTCTATTCCTCCCTATTATGTCCAGCAGATATGTCTCCCTGAAGAGGGATTTCAGGAAATCTGTCTTTTCCTCAGGAGATGGCAGTGACATTATCATTGGAAGACCGCCGAAGAGAATGTACTCCTTCCATCCTTGTTCCTTGCTTCCTGGATAGACGCTCATGTATTCGGCAAACGTCAGAGGGAATATGCGAATCTCATCTCCCCGTCCGCGGAATTCCGTTATGATGTCATTTGATAGGAATCTTGCATTGCTTCCTGTTACATAAACATCCACATTGTCTTTCCTGATCAGGCTATTCAGGACTGATTCGAAGTCCTCAAGCAGCTGTACCTCATCAAGCAGCACGTAATGCATCCCATTTCCCTGTATTCTGCTTGATAGGAATGGAAACAGTACCTTGGGGTCTCTGTATTCCTTATTCTCGTACGAATCGAAGGCAATCCTTATGATGTGGTCATCCGATACCCCTGACAAGAGCAGATGCTTATAGAAGATATTGAAAAGAAGATAGGATTTGCCGCTTCTCCTGATGCCTGTAATTACCTTCACAAGGCCATTATGCTTCTTTGAAATCAGCCTATTGAGGTATTTATCCCTAGCAATCTCCATTCTTGCCTCTTTAATTAAACAAATCTGCGTAATACGCATTTTTATTTAGTAGTACTATAGCATAATTCATCATATTCATCAAACAAATAAATATTTTTGCGTAATACGCATTTTTATTTAGTTGGACTCTTCTATCTGCAGATGCTTGGATCTGATTTGCTATGCAATAGGGAATTGCAGATATCTGCAGGAATCATGCTGCATGATTGCTCCTGTTCTCCCTTCCTTGCTCAAGGAAGGGGTTTCCTTGTGAGAAGATCCCTCCGGAAGGGAGCATATGGAGCAAAGGACATATTCCAGTATCATGATGAGTGTGGAATACCTGGCGTGATATTTTATTATTGCGTTATCGATTTCCTGGCCATATGGTTTCATCCTTGTCTTGACAATGGAAGTTGATGGTCTTATCGTTGAAAAAAACAGAT
>JAXFQZ010000138.1:0-10505 GCA_034178685.1 Candidatus Ornithospirochaeta sp.
ACTCATCGCGCGTGTATTTGTTCTTCGGTGCCATATGCAGCTCCTGATGTGCATTATATGATGCATATTCACAGCAGCCATGTCAACAGAAAACAGAAGACCCCCATTGCTGAGGGTCTCCTGAGGTGAGGATCAATAATCACTTTGTGTGCACTTCGAAGTATGACTGGCTGTACTTGCATACTGGGCATACATCAGGAGCCTTGGTTCCGACGACGATGTGTCCGCATACCTTGCACTCCCATACTGTCACAGAGCTCTTCTCAAAGACCTGCTTGGACTTCACATCCTCAAGCAGCCTTCTGTAGCGCTCCTCGTGCCTCTTCTCGATGTCAGCGACCTTCCTGAATCTCTCTGCGAGATCGGCAAAGCCCTCCTCTTCCGCATCCTTAGCCATTCTCTGGTACATATCTGTCCATTCATGGTTCACACCCTCAGCGGCAGCGAGGAGGTTCTCTGCTGTGTCACCGATTCCGCCAAGCTCCTGGAACCATACCCTTGCATGCTCCTGCTCATTGCGCGCTGTAAGCAGGAAGAGCTCAGAAAGCTCAATATAGCCCTCTCTCTTAGCAACCTCGGCAAAGTACGTATACTTGTTCCTGGCCTGGCTCTCGCCTGCGAAGGCCTCCTCCAGGTTCTTCTCAGTCTTTGTTCCCTTATAAGGATTGGAAGGCTTCTCCTCTTCCTTCACAAGCTCGAACGCTGAAGCAGGCTGCTTGCAGATCGGGCATCTGAAGTCCTCAGGGAGGTCTCCCTCATGGACATAACCGCATACCTTGCACTTCCATTTAGCCATTTTCCTTTCTCCTTTCTTAAGATCATCTGATCTATCTGTATAAACCGTATGAAGCATCTTCTCTGCTATCTCGCTGAGAGGCTGCCCATAGAATTCCCTGTATAGCGTCTTGATTTCCTCATTCTCATGGCTGAGCTTATTCGAGAGCTCGTCATCCCTCTTATAGAGCGACTTCAATCTCTCCTGCCTCGTCTTCTCTATGTCATGAGCGAAATCCTTAGGCTGGCCACCGCCTCCGATGCATCCATCAGGACATGTCATGACCTCCACGAAGTGATAGGTCTTTCCGCTCTTCCTCATTTCCTCGATGAATGCGCTTGCATTGGCTGTTCCATATATCACTGCAACCCTCAGCTTCAGGCCTGCGATCTCGACTTCTGCATCCCTTACGCCTTCCAGTCCCCTTACGGCCCTGAGCTCCAGGAGCCTGTCCTCAGGAGGGTTGCTTCCTGTAAGATAGCTATAGGCTGTTCGAAGAGCTGCTTCCATTACACCGCCCGTGTTTCCGAAAATAACGCCAGAGCCCGATGCCTCTCCCATCAGGGAATCGTACCTGCCTTCCTCTAAGGATCCAAAGTCAATGCCCTCTTCCTTTGCCCAGAGAGCAAGCTCGCGGGTCGTTATCACGTGATCCATGTCCCTCATGCCAGGGATGCCCAGGTATCTGGATGCTGCGTTCATCTCATCCCTTCGGATCTCGAACTTCTTCGCAGTGCATGGAGTGAGAGCGACATTGACTATTTTCTTCGGATCTATGCCCATCTTGCCTGCAAAGTATGTCTTGATGGTAGGACCCTGCATGCCTATAGGGCTCTTGGCTGTCGAAATATTGGGAATAAGCTCAGGGTAATAGGTCTCTACGTACTTCACCCAGGCAGGACAGCAGCTTGTGAACTGAGGCAGAGGCCTGTTCTCCTTTACTCTCTCAACCAGCTCGCTTGCTTCCTCTACGATCGTCAGGTCTGCCGCGAAGTTCGTATCCAGGACATAATCTGCTCCAAGCGCCCTGAGAAGGGATATCATCCTGCCCTCTGTGAAGGATCCCTTCTCGAATCCGAATTCCTCAGCAATCGCGACGCGGACAGATGGGGATGTGCTGACGATCACGACCTTGTCCTTGTCCCTAACGGCATTCCTTACCTCCGGGTACTCATAGACTTCGGTAATGCTGTCGACAGGACATACGTTCGCGCACTGGCCGCAGTTGATGCATATTGCCTTTCCGCCTGTCTGTTCAAAATCATAAGTCCCATGGACTTTGATGTAAGATGTGCAAATCTCCTTGCACTGGCCGCATCTGATGCACTTCGACTCATTTCTCTGGATGCTGGGATTGTCCTTCTCGATAGGAACCCTGACACTCAATGGAAGATGATCTGACATAAATCCTCCTAATAGTAATTAATACTATTTAGGTTATACTACTATTAGAGGAATTATGCAAAGGAATTCAGAAAAGACAGGAGTCTATCAGATCCTTGCCTCTGAGCTTCTCGATCCAGTCGGATGGAATCGCGCCATAGCCGTAGATGATTCCAGCAAGACCTCCGGTTATCGCGGCAACTGTATCGGTATCATTGCCGAGGTTGACTGCAGTGAGAACTGCCTCCCTGTAGCTGGATGAGGAAGAGAGCGAATACATGACTGCGTTGAACGTATCGCGGACGAAGCCTGATGACTTGACAGGCTCAGTATATGGAAAGACCACGCTCTCTCCCCTGAGAAGAGAACGCGCAATGCGGACATACTCTATGCAGTAGCCAGTGCTCAGGCTATGGCCATGAGTTATCCTTGCGACATCCGAGATAGCATTGTCATCCGCATCCGTGAAGGCAAGGGGAAGAATCCTCATCAGGGCTCCATTGCCATTCTGCTGCGGGTCATCGATCCCGCATATCGGATCCGTGCCATCATAGCGCTCCAATGCGCCGCTCACAGTATTCCCGACATCGAATACATCACCGTCTATGGCGTACTTCCCATGCCTGAACCAGGCCTGGAAGCGCTCCATTATATCCCGGGAATCGACTCGGCCGAGGATCCTTATGGAGTCGCATGTCGCAAGGGTCATCGACGTATCATCGGACCAGGTGCCCCTCGGCCTGTTCCAGGAGCCATACCCGACCATATCGGTGCATTCGAACCTGCCCTTCCATTTGAATTCAAAAGGAACACCGAGTGCATCGGCGACGGCAAAGCCATAAACGGCATCCTTCAATCGTGACATAGTCCCTCCTTATCGGATTATATACCCTCATTTCCAATTAGACGCAAAATAAAGGCATAAAAGCCAAAAAAACACGCATATCCTATTCATTCTCAATAGTGTAAAGTGGATATGGAGGATTTATGAAACTAGCTATTCTAAGAGATGGAAAGGAAATAATGAAGGCTGAGAACGAGAAGGAGGCATACCTTGTATTCAGGGAGGAATTCATCCCTGGCGATGCCATTCTCTTCTCTGCCGATCCGGGCTTCTATACGCTTCAGCTCGATCATGTGCTTGGAAGATCCACGCTATACAAAGGAGAAGGCGACTACGTGCTCAGCATCCCTTTCGGCAAGAAGCATGACTGCTATCAGGAGCACGCATTCAGAGGCGATAAGATAATGCTATGGGCAAGAAAGGCATATGAATGGGAGATAGGATACCGCAATCTCTCCCTCAATCCATATGATGCCCATGAGAATGCGTCGCTCTTTCCGCACTCCAGGGCAAACATAGAGACAAGAGGTGAATCGGTATTCGCCTCAAGGAACGCATTTGACGGAATACTCGCTTCCGACGACCATGGAAGATGGCCATGGGCAAGCTGGGGGATCAACAGGGATCCCAATGCCGAGCTATACCTCGACTTCGGACGCCCAGTGACGATCGACAGGCTTGTTTTCTACACAAGGGCAGACTTCCCCCATGATGCATGGTGGACGGAAGCCGAGATCGCATACTCAGATGGGACAAGCGGGAAATACGCGCTTGGCAAGGTGGACGGACCGCAGGAAAGGATCATCAGCGAGAGGACTATCACATCGCTCACGCTCAGGAACCTGATCAAGGCAGATGACCCATCGCCATTCCCAGCGCTTATACAGCTTGAAGTATACGGCAGGGAGTCATAAAGATACCAGGACCTGCACAAGGATCACTATCAGGATGAGTGCAATCGGATAGCTTGTCGCATAGTAGGATGTGACATCATCGGTTCCTGCGACGGATATCAGCATTGCCAGAGACGGTGTGCATGTCATGGCGCCGGACATTGCGCCCATTCCTGCAAGAAGCGGAAGCCTCAGCAGATACCTGAACACGAAATATCCTGCAAGAAGCGGAATCGCGACAAGCAGGAATGCATACAGGATCGGCCAGGCGCCATACATGGAGAGAGACCCGAGTATCCTTGAGCCTCCCTCCGTTCCGGCTCCTGCATAGAAGAGCATAAGCCCCAGATCCTTGAGCGGGGATAGTATCCTTTTATCGGCAGAGGATGGTCCCCTTCCCAGAAGCGATAGTGCCAAAGCGGCAATAAGCGGTCCTCCAGTGAGCCCAAGGGAGAAGGATGATGAGAAAGGAAGAGGGATCCTTATAGATCCGATGAGGATACCAAGCAAGGCAGCGGCAGAGAAGACCAGAAAGACCGAATCCTTCCTGCACGGGGAGATGCTTTCCATACCATCCCCACTCGAAGAGGAGATGAGCTTTCTCTCCTTCTCCATGTCAGAGCCAAGGAACCTCGGCAGAAGCTCCATGAAGAGCACCTTGCATACTACTCCCACAGGATATCCCAGTCCATAGCCAGCTGCTACTTCAGCAGAGTGCTCACCAGCTGCCTCCTTTGCGGCGGCAAAGCCAGGGGATGTCGTGTATGCACCCGTCAGAAGGCCAACAGCAAAAGGCGCATCCAGTCCCAGTGCTTTTATCATAAGGCTGCATAACAGGGCACCTGACGCTATTATCGATGCGCATAGAATGATATAGGACAGTCCATTCCTTCTTATTCTCCCAATGAATCCATTTCCCGATGCAAGGCCCACTGATACTATGAATAGCACAAGGCCCAGGCTCTGCATCACCGAAGGAAGCTTAAAGCCAGACGCACCGAAGGCAAGCGCTGAAATGAAAACGCCTGAGAGCCCGAGCGAGATTCCTCTGATAGAAGCTCTCCCGAGAAGAAGACCGGATGATACTATGAGGAAGAAGACAATGAGCGACTCTGAGAGGGATGATGGATCTGGGATCAATGCAGTACGGCTCCTGAGCGTGCGGCTGCCTCGATCAGGGCATCCCCTATCCTATCAGCTGTTTCTGCAATGACGACGCCAGCGCTTTCAAGAGCTGCGATCTTGGATTCTGCCGTTCCTCTCCCGCCATTGACTATTGCCCCTGCGTGTCCCATCCTCTTACCCTTGGGAGCGCTCCTTCCTCCAATGAATGCAGCAACGGGCTTATGCATGCATTCCCTTATGTACTGGGCGGCCTCTTCCTCACCTATGCCTCCTATTTCGCCGTTTATAACTACAGCATGGGTATCATCATCCTCTTCGAAAAGCCTGAGCACATCTGTAAAGCCAAGGCCCCTTATCGGATCACCGCCTATTCCCACTACAGTCGACTGCCCTATTCCCTTGTCGGAGAGCTGCTTCACAGCCTCGTATGTCAGTGTCCCTGAGCGCGATATGACGCCTACATGCCCCTTTCTATGGATATATCCAGGCATTATGCCGATCTTGCACTCATCGGGCGTTATTATCCCAGGGCAGTTAGGGCCGATGAGGATAGTGCCGTTCTCAGCTATGCGGTGCTTCACCCTTGCCATATCAAGAACAGGTATTCCCTCTGTGATGCATACGACGATCCTTATGCCAGCATCCGATGCCTCTATGATGGAATCAGCTGCAGCTGGAGCCGGAACATAGATCACGGATGCATCGGCACCTGTTGCTTCAAAAGCTTCCCTGACGCTGTCGAACACTGGAACGCCAAGCACTTCCATTCCGCCCTTTCCGGGGGTGACACCGCCTACTATCGCTGTTCCGTACTCGATCATCCTCTCAGCATGGAACGAACCCTGCCTCCCTGTTATTCCCTGGACGATCACACGCGTATCCCTGTTTACAAGTATGCTCATCTTCCTGCTCCTGCAATCCCAACAGCCTTCCTTGCGCCATCTGCCATATCCGATGCTGCTATTATCTCTAGGCCAGATGCCTGGAGAATAGCCCTGCCTTTATCTGCATTGGTTCCCTCAAGCCTCACGACGACGGGGATATCTAGTCCTAGCTCTGATACAGCAAGGACAACACCCTCTGCTATCACATCGCACTTCATGATCCCGCCGAAGATATTGATGAAGACAGTCCTCACCCTCTCATCCTCCAGAAGGATGGAGAATGCTGCCTTCACCTTCTCTTTGGAGGCGCTTCCTCCTACATCAAGGAAGTTCGCAGGCCTTCCTCCATAGCTTCTGATGATATCCATGGTAGCCATGGCAAGCCCTGCACCATTGACGAGGCATCCTATATCCCCATCAAGCGAGACATAGCTGAGTCCTGACTCTTCTGCCCTGTACTCCCTCGGATCCTCTTCACCTATGTCCCTCAGCGATACGATCGCAGGATGCCTGAAAAGCGCATTGTCATCGAAAGAGACCTTAGCATCGAGGCACATGAGATGGCCTTCTTCAGTCACAGCAAGAGGATTGATCTCCACAAGCTCGGCATCGTTTTCAATGAACAGCCTGTACATTGCCATGAGATTGGCTTCAAGCTCATCACGGAGCCTGCCGTCAAGCGAGAAGAGGGCAGACAGACGATCGAAATGGCTCTCGTCCAATCCCTTATCCAATGATACAGGAAGCTGGATTGTCTTATCTGCATTCTCCTCTATCTCCGTTCCGCCTTCAGCGGAAGCTATTATCATCACTCCTGCTCTCTCTGCATCAAGCGCCAACGCAAGATAGAATTCCCTCCTTATTCCCACTGCCTCTGTCACAAGGACCTTCCTTACAAGACGCCCTTCGCTTCCTGTCTGCTTCGTGACAAGCCTCATTCCGAGGATGCTGGATGCGATGCATGCTGCCTCCTCCGGAGTATCCGCGATCTTCACACCTCCGGCCTTTCCTCGCCCTCCGCTATGGATCTGCGCCTTCACGACTGACTTCCTGAATAGCCTGGCAGCGTTGAAAGCTTCTTCAGGGGTGCTGCATACTTCACCTTCCGGGCATATTGCCCCATATTGCCTCAGGATCTCCTTGGCCTGGTATTCATGGATTCTCATCTTGCCTCCCTTGCAATCCTGCTTCCGCATTCAAGAGCCGCGATATTCACGCTCTCGGTTCCCTTCGGGACATGCATGAGCACCGCTTTCTCCAGTGTCTTCTCATCAGCGATTCCAAGGATCGAATTGATAGCAGCAACTGCCACGATATTCGCTGTCTGCGCCTTCCGTACCTCGGACTTGGCAGTGCTCAGTATAGGCAGCCTGTATACCTTTCCATCGATCTCCCCATCGATGGATACAGATTCATCCACAAGCACGCTGCATCCGGATGGAACAGATCTGAGGTACTTATCGGCAGAGGACTGCGTAAGCGCCATTATCAGGGATGGCTCCGTGACCTTGGTGAATCCAATAGGCTCATCGGATACGATAGTCTCTGCCTTGCATGAGCCTCCCCTTGCCTCAGGGCCGTAGGACTGGCTCTGCGCTGTATGCTTTCCTGATAACAAAGCCGCCTCAGCAAGGATCACAGAGGCCAGTATTATGCCCTGCCCGCCGCTGCCGGCCAGCCTTATCTCAATCTTACTCATTGTCTTCCTTCTCCCTGTAAAGCCTCTTTATCAGCTGCTGGTACTCATAAGTGAACTCAGGGTACTGAGTCTGATGCACGACCCCTATCACAAGCTTTCCCTTCAGCTCCTCCGGGCTCATCCTCATCGACTGCTCAACAGTCACGGCATTCTCCTTCTGCCACTTAAGCATCTCGACAGCATCGCCCTTCCTGTTCTTCCTGCCGTAGTAAGTCGGGCATACGGACTGGACATCTATTATCGAGAAGCCCTGATGCCTTATACCCTCCTGGATCAGGGAGATGGTCTGCTGGACGTGGTATGCGCTGCCTCGGGCCGCATAGGAGGCGCCTGCCCCATAGGCAAGCCCTGCGATATCGAAGGATCTGTCAAGATTCCCATAGGGCGCAGTCGTCCCGAACGCGCCTGTAGGAGTCGTCGGGGAGTACTGGCCTCCAGTCATGCCGTAGATATTGTTGTTCATCACAACGACGGTTATCCCTATATTCCTCCTTGCGGCATGAATGAGGTGGTTTCCTCCGATTGCAGAGATATCGCCATCGCCGGCAATGACTATTACCTCCAGATTGGGATTCCCGAGCTTGATTCCAGTTGCGAATGCGATTGCTCTTCCATGCGTCGTATGTATAGTGTTGAAATCGAGGTACCCTGCAGCACGCGACGAGCAGCCGATGCCTGAGACGATGACAGTATTGTTCCTGCTCAGCCCCAGGTTCTCTATAGCCTGGCATACATCTCGCATTATTATCCCATTGCCGCATCCCGGACACCATATCTGCGGAAGGTGCTCAGGCCTCATGTATTTATAAACAAGGCTCGACATCTCCCTGTCTTTCCTGGGGCTGACATCACCTGTGTTGACCATCTTCAATCTCCTTGAGTATCTCATCGGGAGCGATCACCGATCCATTGTACTTCCCGACAAACGAAACCGAGGCATCGCCTCTGGCTATCCTCTCCACCTCCAGAACCATCTGCCCGTAGTTATGCTCAGCAACAACGATGCGCCTGACGCCCCTTTCAAGAGCAGCCCTCAGCTCACGCTCAGGAAACGGCCAGAGCGTCACTGGCCTGAATATGCCAGCCTTGATGCCCTTTGCCCTAGCTTCTGAAACTGCATCCAAAGCAGCCCGCTTGGTGCCTCCATAGCAGAAGACAAGGACATCTGCATCCTCTGCATATAACTCTTCGGACTGCACGATATCATCATAGTTATCAGAGATCTTGTGCATCAGGCGGTCTATAAGGCGCTCTGCTTCCTCATTCGAGTTCGTAGGGAAACCCGATTCATCGTGTATGAGCCCTGTGATGTTGTACCTCTGCCCTGATCCGAAAGGAGCCATCGACGGTACCATCTTCCCGGGCTTTATCCTGTAAGGCAGCCTCTTGGGATCGGGATACTTCACGCTCGGCCTGTCTATCACCTCTATATCCTCAGGATCCGGAAGCTCCACGCCCTCCCTCAGATGCCCTACCATCTCATCCATCATGAGCAATACAGGTGTCCTGTACTTCTCCGAGAGATTGAAGGCCCTGATAGTAAGCTCGTATGTCTCCTTCACGTCCGACGGGCATAGGGCAATAACAGGATGATCGCCATGGGTGCCCCACCTTGCCATCATCACATCACCCTGGCTCGGGGATGTAGGCATGCCCGTGGATGGACCGACCCTTTGCACATCCACGACAACGAGAGGGATCTCAGCAAGGCATGCATAGCCCAGGTTCTCCTGCTTCAGGGAAAAACCCGGACCGCTTGTTGCTGTCATCGCCTTCTTTCCTGCAACGGATGCTCCGATGGCACATGCAATAGAGGCTATCTCATCCTCCATCTGTATGAAGATCCCTCCCTCCTCCGGAAGACGCATCGCAGAGAGCTCCGCAATCTCAGTGGAAGGTGTTATGGGATAGCCGGCATAGAGCCTCATCCCTGCTGCAAGCGCTCCCTCTACGCAGGCCTCATTGCCCTGCATCAGTACGACTTTACCCATTGGTTTTCTTCTCCCGTCCGTTCATCTATGTAGATAGCATAGTCAGGACACCTTAGCTCACACTGACCGCATAGTATGCACTCAGCATCCTTTTTCCTGCTTGCTTTTCCGTTGATCACCTCAAGGGCGCTCTTAGGGCAGAAAGCTGCGCATATGCCGCATCCCTTGCACCAGGCCTGATTGATGATAAGAATCCTAGTTGCTGACACCTTGACCTCCGCAACTAAGATATCATCAGAATTTCACAATTAAAAACACTTTATTTATCGTATATTTCACAATATAATTCTTGTGGTAAGGACTATGAATTTCCAGAACATAACATATTTCATTGCTGTCGCTGAAGAAAGGAACATAACAAAGGCGGCAGACAGGCTGTATGTATCCCAGCAGGCGCTCAGCAACCAGATCTCAAGGCTTGAGGATGAGCTGGGGTGCACTCTATTCGAACGCAGGACTCCCCTGGAGCTTACTTATCCAGGGAGGATCTTCCTTGAGTCATGCCTCAGGATCATGGACATACACAGGCAGACAATCACAGAGCTGGATGATATAAGCAAAAGCAGGAAAGGAGAGCTCAGGATCGGGATAAGCTACACAAGAGGGCAGGCAATACTGCCGCTGCTGCTTCCTGAGTTCTCACGCAGCTATCCGCAGATAGAGCTATCGGTTGTAGAGGGAAGCAGCGCCGAGCTTGAGGAGGATCTTGCAAAGGGAGACATAGATGTGATGATAGGCTTCGCTCCATTCAACCTTGAGTCAGCATGCACGACCCCGCTTATGAAGGAGCACCTGTATCTCGTGCTGCCGCAGAGCCTTATGAACGAGCACTTCGGAGAAAAGGCCAGTGAGGTATTCGATGAGTACAGGAAGAACCATGATATAACGCTATTCAGGGATTTCCCCTTCGT
>JAXFQZ010000157.1:0-9883 GCA_034178685.1 Candidatus Ornithospirochaeta sp.
TTCCTGTTCCCCCTTCCTCTGCCGAATGTGAAGGGGATCTTCCCCGGCTTGCTGTCCAGGGCTGCGTTTATCAGCTGGACATGGGGAAGGGACCCTGCGAATGCGCTGAGCTTCCTGAAGGACCTCGGGTCCGGCTCTGCAGCGTATATTCTTTCCCAGCTATCTGCAAAGGATAGGAACCTCCTCACCGTGTCGCCATTGTACGCACCGCCATCGAAGAATACCTCATCATCCCCTATTCCAAGGAGCTTCCAGCTTTCGCTGTCCTCATCCATGGACCTCAGGAGCGGCTCAAGGCGCCCTGTGGCCCTGTATTCCATTATGTCCCTGAAGACGGATCGGCTCCTTTCGTCTGCAAGGCGTGAGTATGCTCTCTCTATAGCCTTGAGATTGCTTTCAAGGTATTCCCTGTCGAATACGCGTCCCCTTTCATCCGCAAGAAGATCCGGAATAAGGAGCGTGCACCTGGAATCCAGCTTCCTTACATGCTCGATCACATCCCTGTCATGGCTCCCGAATGCCATAAGCACAAGCATATCGGGGCCGAAGATGCGATCGGCCTGATCGAATGAGAGCACCTTGAAGCCATGGAAGAACCTGGAGCGGACAAAGCCATCTGAGGCAAAGACGGCAGAAGCTGAAAGGCCCTTTGACTCAAGGACTGAGAAAAGCTTATCAGCCCCATCGCCCGTCCCGTATACTGCTATCGGCCTCTTTTCCTTCTCCAGCCTCTCCCAGAGGAATTCCATGTCAGAAGTTCCATCCGATGCTGACAGATGGAAGAGGCATCAGGATCGTGATATCAGCCTTCGTTCCTGAGGATGAGAAGGTGACGAATTCCATATCGACTCCTGTGCCGACCCTGAAGAACATATTCGACATTACCTTCAGATTGAATGCGATGCCAGCAAAGGCCCCGATAGTAGTCGTGCTACCTAGAGTAAGTCCCACTCCAGCCGTGATCAGCATATCGGCCTTGGCCCCTAGGCTATCAACGTAAGCATATCCAGTCCTGAATCCGACGCAGGACTTCGAGAAATCAGGCTTAAGCCCTACGACCATTCCATGGCCCTTTTCAAAATCAAGGACCAGATCGGCATCGAGCACTGCCTCATCGAAGGATGTGCTGAACTTGCCATCCTGAGGCTTGCTCATCTTGATTCCGAAGCCCGATGACGTCAGGCCAAGCGCGAACTGCATCTGCGTTGCAGCAGATGCTCCCGTTATGCATATTGCGATTATAATCAGCATAGCAAGCGATCTTCTAAACATATCTATACCTCTGTATCCCTGAGCACCCTCAGGGCATTTCCTTTCCACATCTTATCCAGCACGGACTCAGAGAGCCCTGCTCCTGCAAGCGCTTCCCTCAGCAGATGGATCTCTGACGGGTGCCCTATCTCGAGCTTTCCCGAAATCCCATCGAAGTCTGTCCCGATTGCAAGGACATCCTCTCCTGCAACGCGGTAAATATGCATCACATGCCTCACCATGTCGGAGATCCTGCTCTCCTTCTCCTCTCCGGGAGAGATAAGGAAGGATGGACAGAAATTGAGGCCTGCGACTCCTCCATGGTCCGCAAGGACCCTAAGCATATCGTCAGTGAGGTTCCTTGTGACATCGGTCATGCTGCGCGAATTGGAGTGGGTTGCCACAAAAGGCTTTGTGCTGTGCCTTGCAACATCATAGAAGCCTCCGTCATTGAGGTGGGATACGTCTATGCATATCCCCTTTTCCTCGCACTCAGCAATCGCCTCTATTCCCTTCTCCTTGAGTCCCTTTGCCATGATCAGAGGATCCTCCGAGTTGGGGTATGCAAGCTCGTTCTCGTAATTCCAGGTAAGAGAGAATATCCTCACGCCCCAGTCCCTGAGAGTGGAGATCCTTGAGAGATCTCCCTCAAGAAGCGCGCCCTCCTCCGTAGTGAGAATAGCATGCAGCCCATCGCCTTCCAGCTCATCTGCCTTCCTCATAATCGGGATTCCTGACCTTTCCATCTCAAGGAGGAATCTATCATGCAGTGAGGATGCGACTTCCCATGGCGTCATTCCCCTATGGCTTTCATCGAGGTGCTCCGAGGCAGCAACGAAGAGCGCAAAGCACTGCCCTGTCACGCCGCCCTGCTCAAGGGAAGCCTTGGTAACCGAAAGCCTGTTCTCAAGAAGGGTACCTTCTCCCCTCTTCCATAGCGCATAGATTGTATCAGAATGAAGATCGATCATTTTTCCTTTCCCAGAATGAGCCCAAGGGACTCCTTTACATACCCAAGCGGGTAGTCATTGCACCTGGAGTTTGCCGAATAGTAGCAGTACCAGGTATCCTCGCTCTCCTTGTATCTCATATCGCACGATGTTATGTAGCCGCTTGCCCATCCCCTTTCAGGAGTCATGAAGACAACGCTGTCCCTTTTCCACGCAAGCCCATCTGCAGACGAAAGCATAATCAGGGCGGACCTGGACCTGTTCTCCTTCTCATCGTAGTAGTATGCGCACTCGAAGGCGGCAATGGAATCAGAGCAAGGGACGATGCGTATCGAGCCGACGGCAAGATTCATAAGGTCGGAATCGGGCTCAGGCGAGAGAAGAGGAGTCTGGCATATCCTGTATGGCCCCTCTATGTACTTCGACTCGGCATACATGAGGCGTGCCGTGCATTTCTGCCCCGAATCATAGAGGCTTGTCTCACCTGCTCCGAAGTAAAGCCTGTACATGCCATTCCAGAACACGAGCTGAGGCCTTGAGATCCTAGCTATTCCCTCCCTGAAGGAGGATAGAGGCACATCGGAAGCAGAGAGAATGATCCTCGGCTCCGACCATAGAGCAAGGTCCGTGGAGCTCGTGAGAAGCAGCCGTGAACCATGTCCCTTCGGCTTCAGATAGTCATCATGGAGCTCATAGAGCATGTAGTAGGTGCTTCCTTCCTTGTATATGAACGGCGAATGGGCCCTGTAGAAGACAAGATGCTCCCTTGTCCATTCCAGGCCCGATGTGGATGTATAGTGGTCGATGCCTGCCCATGTGTGCGCAAAGAGATGCCAGAGCGAATCAGGGGACTCCTCTGGAAGCACGTATGCCGGATCGCATAGGCGCGGCGTCAGCAGGCTGCGCGTGGCAATGGGTTCATCGCTGAAGGAGTACCAGTATGTGTTCCTCAGCTTTTCCACAGGCACGAAGCGCAATCATTCACCTCTATTCCTGCTGTTCCTGGGCCTGAAGATAGGATCGAGCTTATCCTCAAGGTTCCACTTCACCACAGCCCAGTTCACGATCCTCGTGTATACGAAGAACGAGCCTGCTATTGCACCGATGAAGAGAAGGAAGATCATAAGCACACCGAATGTCTCGCTCTCCGGGAAGAGAGTCACGAGATAGTTCACTATCAGGAGCCCGACGATGAAGAATACCGAAAGAAGCACAAGGTTGAGCACCGTTGCGACGAGCATGAATATTGCAGTATTACCTTTCTTTCCCATTTTTCCTTCCTTTTATATCCTCTGCTATGAATGAGATAGCCAGAAGAATAACAGATATGACGACAGATGCGTCCGCGATGTTATATGTAGGGAACCTGTCCATTCCCATGAATCCATAGTTGTTTGTGCTGATCCAGTCCACGACCCTGAGGGACCTGAGAATCCTGTCAATGAGATTGCCCGTTCCTCCCCCGAGGATCCCTGCGAGGCACCAGACCTGGAAGCGTGTGAAGCCGCCCTTTCCGGATGCGATTATATATGCAAGAAGAGCCATCAGGGCAACAGGAACGAATATGAAGAGAACGAGCTTCAGCGCAAACGGGAAGCCTGTTCCCATAGAGAAGGCAACTGCATCGTTTCTTACATGGACGATCCAGAGGAAATCCCATAAGAGACGGCATGCAACGCTTCCTTCAGGGACAAGAGCCACTATGGCTGCCTTGGTGATCTGATCCAGCGCGATGATCATTAACGAGAGTGCATATGGAAGGTATTTTCTCAAAGCCCTGTCTCCGCGTCGATGAACTCGGTCTCGATCCCGAACTCTTTCCTTGCAAGGCGCTCGAGTGCCTTGACTCCGAAGACCTCGCTTCTGTAGTGGCCTCCGGCAATCATGTTGATGCCATTCTCCTTGACAGTGCTGTAGACTGCGTGGGGAAGCTCTCCCGTGATGAAGAGATCCAGTCCCTCTGCGATTGCCTCCTCCACATCATCCCCTGCAGCGCCTGAGACGATGCCGACTGTCTCCACCATGTCCTTTCCGAACTTCAGTATCCTCAGTCCTGAATCCCTGGAGAATCCCAGCAGGCGCGCAACCTCCTCTACCGTCATAGGGAAGGGAAGGCGCCCCTTGTACCCTACGTATGAGCCGCGGAACGTGCAGAAAGGGTCGTAGCTTTCCATGCCGAGGGCAAGCGCCATCTGCGCATTGTTGCCATAAAGAGGATGCGCATCCAGCGGTATGTGGCATGCAAAGAGCGAAAGACCTCCGTCGATTGCCCTCTTCACCCTCCTGTAATGGCTTCCTGTTATAGCTATCGGAGAGCCCCAGAAGAGCCCATGATGGACGACAAGGATATCTGAGCCGTTCTCAACGGCCCTATCGATTGTATCGAAGGAGGCATCGACAGCAAATGATGATTTGCGTATCTCCTTATCAGGCCCCGATATCTGCAGGCCATTGAGGGAGATATCACTGAACGAACCGATCGAGAGCCTTGTCTCGAGATCCTTCGCGAATTCACTGATCAGCATACTATGAATTATAATGAGATGAATCGATTTATCAAGTGCAAGCGGGAATCTCCTATGTTCCACGCGAGATTGCCCTCTATGCGGTTTTATTCTAGAATCACACCTGATGATCAATGAAATAAAGGGCAGCGAGATCCATCTCTCGTACGACGATAGCGACTTCAGCTCAATCAGGCCCGGCAACAGCATAGTCGGACAGGATAAGGCACTCGGGCTTCTCAGGCTCGGGCTCTCAATCGAGCGTTCAGGATACAACATCTTCATCTCAGGCGATGAAGGCTCAGGAAGGCTCACAGCCGTGATGCAGGAGATAAAGGCCATCGAGAGCGATATCCGTAAGCTAAGGGATGCAGCCTACGTATACAGCACGCATCACCTTGATAGGCCGAACTGCCTTCTATTCATGCCTGGAATGGCACGTGTCTTCCAGAAGGACCTTATTGATTACGGCAAGGGAATCATCGGGAAGGATGAGATCGAGTCGAAGTGGAGCGCTCCGGAGATCTCAAGATTCATATCCTCCCTTCCTCCCTACAGCGAGACTCCTGAGGCCTATGAGATCAATATAGCAGTGGATAGGACAGGCGCCACGCGCCGCCCAGTGGTCATAGAGACACACCCCTCCCATCAGTCCCTCTTCGGGCACACATCCGATTCAAGGCCCCAGCACCTTGCAGTGAGGATCGGCTCCTACCAGGCCGCAGCCGGAGGCTTTCTGGTGATGAGGGCCGAGGAGATCGTAAACAACCAGGAGCTGTGGACTACGCTCAAACGCTACATCGAGATGACAGACAGGGCGATGAGCTCCACGGCGGTGCAGGGAGAGATGCAGGGAAGCATAAGGCCAAAGCCGATTCCGCTCCAGACAAAGGTGATCCTCCTTGGCTCCGAGAACACATACAGCGAGCTGTCGGAGAAGGACAGCGAGTTCCTGAGGCTCTTCAAGGTATCGCCTGAGTTCGATTACTCAATGCCAGCTACAAAGGAGAATATCGAGGGAACGGTAAGCTACCTCAAGAGCGTGATAGATGCAGATGATTCCGCATACTCCGAGATCCTCCGCTTCTCAAGCTGGGTTGCCGAGGACAGATCGAAGCTGACGACCCAGCTGGGAATACTGGGAGATCTATTGGAGGAGGCTTCCCTGATTGCTCCGGGCAGGATAACAGGAAGCGACGTGAGGAAGGCTCTCTCAAACAGGGACTGGTACGGTTCCCTCTCAGAGGACAAGATCAACAGCGAGATCAAGAACGGTGAGATGATCATGGACCTGAAGGGAAGAAGAGTCGGAATCGTCAATGGGCTTGCCGTTATGGACAGGGGAGTCACGAGCTTCGGGACCCCGACAGTGATATCGGCAACCGTAGCGCCCGGAAACGAGGGGATTGTCAACATCGAGCATGAAGCAGGGCTATCAGGGGGCATCCATGACAAGGGCCTCCTGATTCTAGAAGGCTATCTCAGGCACCGCTATGCAAGGTCCTTCCCTCTATCGCTATATGCAGGGATATGCTTTGAGCAGAGCTATGCGGAGGTGGATGGAGACAGTGCTTCGTCAGCAGAGCTCTATGCTCTTCTATCGGCGATAGGCGAAATACCGCTGAGGCAGGATATAGCAGTGACGGGATCCGTGAACCAGATGGGAGAGCTCCAGCCTGTAGGAGGGATAAACGAGAAGATACAGGGATTCTTCAATGCATGCTCGACTTGCGGGCTCACAGGAACGCAGGGCGTGATCATCCCCAAGCAGAACCTATCTGCCCTTATTCTCCCATACAATGTAGAGAAGGCAGTGATGGAGGGCTCGTTCCATCTCTATACGATAACCGAGATCGACGAAGGGATGGAGATCCTCTCGGACATGAAGGCAGGCGTGAGAGACAGGAAGGGCGTATTCCAGGCAGGCTCCTTCAACAGGCTGATTGAGGACAGCCTCAGGAGGCTATGCAGGAACAGCCAGGAGAGGGGCTAGAGCTTCCAGGCATGGAGGAGGATGGCTGCGGCAGAGGATACGTTTATAGAGCCCTTTGCACCATACATCGCGATCTCGACCTTCCCCAGGCTTCTGGATGCGGCCTCAAGCGCTTCCCTTCCTACCCCGCTCTCCTCGGAGCCGATCACGCATAGCCCGCGCTCAGGAAAGCTGAAGTCATCTATGTCCGTGCCTCCGACTTCGAGAGCGAATACAGGAAGCGCTGGATCCATCTGGGAAATATCGCGGTACTCCCATTCAACGCCCTCGACTGTATTGCGGCTAGTGCGCAATGCGCGGGGATGCAGGGGAGACGCAGTGCCAGGAGAGAGGAATATCCTCTTGACACCGAAGCTCTCTGCACTTCTGAATATCGATCCGACATTGTATGGGGACCTTATCCTATCAAGATACAGATAGTGTTCTGCGGTTCTCCTTCTGGACCAGTCAGTGCTCCCGTCATCAAGGGATGCATCCCAGTCAGCGAAGGACTCTCCCAGGGCAAGCATCACAGCAAAGTATATATCCTTATATGAATCCGGGTCTCCCTTGCCATAATAGGATCTAACATCATCCTTTGTCTTATCATCGATCTCACCGGATGAGAGGATTATATCGAGGCATGCTTCAAGATATTCCGTTCCCGGGCTGAGGGCTGCTGCATTGTGGAAGGCATCTGCCGCCTTCCTGAGCTGCACCCTAGGCCTGAGGCTCCTGATCTTCCTTATCGTTATCATCTTCGCTCCTTGGAACCACGATAACCGCGAACTCGCCCTTCACAGCCTGCCTTGACCTAAGGCTATCGATCACATCATCGATAGGAGCTGCGATTATCTCCTCGAAGGCCTTCGTGAGCTCTCGGCCAAGCACGACGCGCTCGATGCCGCCTATATCCCTGATCTCCTCTAGGGTGGCAATCACCCTGAATGGGGACTCGTAGATTATGAATGCCTCATGCCTTGAGATAAGCTCGGCAAGCCTCTTCTTCCTCCTGCCCTTCTTTGGGGAGAGAAAGCCCTCGAACGTGAAGCTCTTACCGATTCTTCCTGCAGCGGATACAAGCGATATGCCTGCAGATGCTCCGGGAACAGGCACCACCTTATGCTCGCTTTTCTCCCTTATGAACTGGCAGAGCCTCGCACCGGGATCCGAGATTCCCGGAGTGCCTGCATCTGAGCAGTATGCGATATCCATGCCCTGATCCAGGAGCGCGAGTATTCCCTTCGCGCTCTCATCCTCATTGTAGCTATGGCATGCAATGAGGCGCTTCTGGATATCGAGATGCCTGAGAAGAACGGATGTATGCCTTGTGTCCTCGCATGCAATCACATCGACGCTACCAAGCGTCTTAATAGCCCTCAGAGTTATATCATCAAGGTTCCCGATAGGGGTTGCAACCATGTAAAGCGTGCTCATACCACGATTCTAGCTTTACTCAATGCGCATAGCAACCTCAATGCTTTGGCGTATTTTACCAACATTGGTGTTTTTTTCACCAATATCGGCTGAAAAACAGATGAAAAAGGAAGTTGGCACGGTCCTTGCATATAGCTGGCACATAGGAGAAAGAAAAATGAACGTATTCAAGAGACTAGGAAATATCATTTCAAGCAACGTGAACTCGGTACTCGACAAGATGGAAGACCCTGAGAAGATGATCGACCTCTCGATTTCGGAGCTCAAGGACACAATCGCCCGCATCAGGTCTACGATCTCTGAGAAGAAGGCAGAGCTTGAGAGAATGAATGCCCTCCTTGCAAGCAGGAAGGAAGGCGAAGAGAGATGGGCTTCCAGAGCAAAGCTCGCAGCTGGCAAGGGCGAGGATGGTATGGCAAGGGAAGCGATTTCCGAAAGGCAGAAGCTAGAGAAGGAAATCAAGTCGCTTTCTGAGAACATCGAAGGCATGAAGGCCGTAATCGCAAGCCTCGAAGCAAGCCTCGAGGAAGCAAAGGCAAAGCTCAGCGAGATGAAGGAAAGCTCAGCCCTCCTCAAGGCACGCGCAAGGCAGGCCAAGGAGAGGATCAAGGTCAGCAAGGTCTCCACGGGAGAGAACTCCGACTGGTCAAGGAGGCTTGAGGAGATGAAGGCCAGGATCGACAGGCTTGAGACTGAAGCAGATATTACATGGGAAGAGCCTTGTAAGGCAAAGTCTTTCAGGGATCTTGAGGAGGAAGAGGCTATCGAAAAGGAGCTTCAGGCTCTCAAGGAGGCAAAATAATGAGAGAGCACAGGCTTTGCAGGTCCCGCCACGGCATACTTCTCGGAGTATGCCAGGGCATCGCGGATTTCTTCGGTATCTCTGTGGCCTTCGTAAGGATCCTGGCATTCATCCTTCTATGCTCTACCGGGTTCTTCCCATTTGCGCTTGTATACCTGATTGCAGCGATCATGCTGCCAGTAGAGAGCTACTGATGGATGCAATCCCTTTTTTCCGTTTGGTCCCTCCCCGGAGGGATCTTTTCGTAAAGAAACCCCTTCCCTGAAAGCAAGGAAGGGGAAAAGAAGGCAATCAGTCCTTGACAACAGTCCACTTGCCGCTGCCCTTAGCAACCACATGGTAGCCTTTTGCGACATATGCAGATGGATTGTAATTGAATGTACCGCCCATGATATTGAGCTCGAAATACTCATTATTGACCAATGCAGCATGGGTTACATTGTCATAAGCAAAGCTTGACGCCCTTATTTCGGAAGAGCCATCCGGATTCACTACAGTGAAGTCTCCGCCATAGACATTCACAATGCTCTTGCTGGAATGGTCTTCGCCGAAATCGAACATGCATGCGCCAGAGAACTCGCCTCCGTTGATATTCACCACAGTATCCACATGGCTATCTCCGCTCTCAGCGATTATGACCGAGCCATACTGGGCTGCTTTGAAAGTACCGCCATTGATTGTAACTGTGCCAATCACTGCTTCCACGCATCCGCCGACTGGGCCAGGAAGAACAGCTCCATCAATCAGATCATTGGATCCTCCGAAGTATCCGCCATTGATGATCACGCCTACTGCTTCATCTGTATTCTGAACCTGGCAGACAATAGCAACATTGTTCGAAAGATATACTCCGCTATTGATCGTCACTGCATGCTGCCATGATGTAACAGCATTGGCCTGCATCATTGCTCCGCCATTGCCGAACCTGAACTTGCTGTAGATCTTTCCTCCATTGACATTGTCATTT
>JAXFQZ010000029.1:0-9867 GCA_034178685.1 Candidatus Ornithospirochaeta sp.
ACATGGATTTTTGTTTTATCAAATGATAGGTACTGAGAATAAACATAATTCTCTATACCGCCTCCAAAGCAAGATACTCCACATTCCAGTATTTTTATCATATCAACCCTATTCATTCCTTAATTCTATCAACGATCAGTCTTGCAAGCTTATCAGCCCCATACTCTATAGGTATTGATGCAAAGCATCGATCGATATCCATAATACTACCAGGATTAGATGCAAGACCGAGAATCACCCCGATTGCCTTATCCGGATCCCCATCGCAATTCCAGCCCACATGGTACTTCTCAACATAATCCGCTGAAGGAATGACTGTATACACAAGCTCGGTTATTACAAAAGGCCTATGTACGTACATTGCTTCTACAATAGTGTTTATGCCTGCCCTTCCTACAAGAATATCCGAAGCATCGAGATATGTTCCCACATCCTTGATGAATCCTCTTATGAAAACCTTGGTGCTTTCGCTCTTCTTCTCTGCAATCCGGTTGAGATGGGACTCCATCTTCCTGTCTATTCCGCCTATTACCACCACCTGAAGAGGAACGCCAGATGTTATTATCCCCTCATAGACCTTCAGGCTTCCAAGTCCTTCACCTCCAAGATTGAGCTGTACGGTGAACAGATCCGGATCGAGACCAAGCTCACGCCTTGCTTCAGCCTTGCTTTTCCTTGCAGTCTTTGCAATGCTCTCCTGCAGAGGGAAAGGCACTATCTCAATGGAAGAAGCAGGCTGCCCCATCTTCCTTACAGCCTCAGCTCCTTCCTCTGTCGAAATGAAGAATCTGTCAAGCTTATCGCAGATCGAAGCAACGGGAGCCGAGAAGACATCCGTTGCGAAATAGAATACAGGGATATCGATCTTCATATCATGAAGCATCTCGGATATTATCGTGCTGGCATATGGATGAGTTGCGAATATGAAATCGAATGGAGCTTCCTCCAGATTCGATTCAAGAACCCTTTCGCAATGCTTCTTTGCAAACCTTATTGCCAATTCCATCCCATTGGAATCACTGTCATTATGCTTCGAGATATGCTGCTCGAGGCTAGGCATCTTCAGCATCAGACGCCAGAACTTCTTGTTTATCTTCCCTATCCACTCAATATCAAGATAATCGAAGAATTCCTCGAACTGGCATTCCACACCGATCTTCTCAAGTTCATCATGCACTGCCTTTGCAGGAACGTAATGACCTTTTCCTCCATCGACATAAATGCAAAGACCCCTCATTTAATCTCCTAATGCTGCATTTGGCCAATAACATGAGAGAACAATGTGATTTGGCCTTTTGATTGTTCCTTATACTTCCTATGCCAATCTAGTTTGGAGAAGAGGCATGAGCTGCAAAGCTCAATGAACTCTCCTTCATCATATGGCAATGAAAGCACATTGACCATATCATACAGCCTCTCGCTTGTATACTCAAGGTTGTCGATTTCCTCTCTTATGTCAGGGAAATTCCTATAAGCTACTGCAAGTGTATAATCCAGCAGGAAATAATCGATAATGACATCGTACCTCTTCCAGTATTCCAGGAAGAGATCCCTGACAAAGGATACAAGCTTCCCTCCTTTTATGCTTCCAAGAACAAAAATATGATAGAGATTATGCTGTACATAGCAATTATGAGAATACTTTGTATGAAGAGAATAAAATGGTTCCTTGAATAGGTCTTTCGGTATTTCATGCCCAGCAAATATAGTACTATCAAGCCATAGTCCCCCATATTCGCTAAGCAGCATCACCCTGATCAGATCGCACATATTTGCCATGGACATCTTTCCACTCTTCTGAAGCGCAATGATATATTCAGGCAATTCAATGTATTCCTTGATATTATCCTTTGATAGGACGATCAATTCCCTCCCATTTGCATTCCTTTCAATGCTTTCAAGGCAAGCCTTAACCAAAGGTGGAGCAGATTCTCTTCCTGTCCACCAGACAGTCCAGATTGCATTACTGTATTCAGAAGATTTCGCCTCTTCAACATTCTTGTATTCCTCAATCAATCCTGAAAACTCTCTCTCAAGGAAATCAAGAATGAATTCATGCTTCTTATCAGCATGTCTGATCAGGAAGCAGTCACCGCTTTTGTTTAATGCAAGAAGGCCGCAAAGAGTATTGAAGCTTAGGTTCCAGGAAAACTGTTTACCTACTCTGAACCAGTTCTTGATATGCCAGCTATTGCTCAATAAAACACCCCTTTAAACAATAATCCATCGAGTTCCAACTGCACTCTGGACACTATGCCTGAAAACATATTCTTTCATTATTATAGTCCCTTTTAAGACTATGAGCCATTCTATTCAAATAAGCATCTATCTTTGCTAATGCCGTAGAGGAAACCAGTAATCCTTTCCGTATGAATGAAGCATTTTTTTCTTTCAGGCTCTGTCAGTCAACAGATATGTTTTTTGGCGATTGCCTACGAAAACGCCTATTGATAATACTATGCAAAATACAATACAGGTTATTCTTATTGGTTACCCTCTCAGATTACCTAAATATCATCTTTATAACCTTAGATGAAAAAACCGGCATAAGATAAAATACATGAAATAGAATACTATAAGGGAATGAAGAATCCAGAATCCTTTTCTTATCACAATGCAGGAACCCTTCTATCTCTCCATACTCATCTTTCAGAAAAGCATGCCCCATAACGGCAACAAATGCTGTTGTAGCATAAGCATCCTTTACTAATTGAGGATAATGCTCCTTATAGAAGATAAGCTGATTGTATCTTACTTCGAAAAAGTCCTTGATTTTCCTTTCGCTATTCCACCATCTGCTAGAAATACTGTTTTCACGAAGCTGATAGAAATATGTAATTCTGGAATCTATATATATTCTATCTGCCTTATGGAACAGCAAATAGGTTGTGCCAACATCCTCAAAGCACTTTCCTAAAGGATACCTTACTCCATCAAACAGCTCATGCTTATATGCCTTGTTCCATGGTTGACAGTTTATGTAATCATCAATGAGCATTGCTCTCATTGCTTCTGGCTTATCAAGCATCCTTGATGCTTTGGCACGATGGATATCTTCCTTCCCTGTCGAGACATGTACACCTTTATACCCAAATACTACAATATCGGATTCATTCCTAATGAAATCCTCCAATGCAAAGGAAACAAAACTGCTTGATACATAATCATCACTATCAACAAAGAAGATATATTCACCTTTTGCTGCATCTAGTCCAGCATTCCTTGCAGATGACATGCCTCCATTTTCCTGCTCTATCAACACAATGCGGTTGTCTATTTCCTTGTATTTCCTGCAGATCTCTCCACTGCGGTCAGTAGAACCATCATTGATGAGAATCACCTCGATATTCCTGTAATCCTGATCAAGAATGCTCTGAATGCATCTCTCAAGGTATTTCTCAACATTGTAGATAGGTACAATAACACTGCATAGAGCCTGATTATCTTCCATACTTGATTCCTTTGATTCTGTTTTTAATCCAATCGAATAATAGCAGACAAGAAGGCAATACCAACAGCGTTGACAGCATCGCAGTCGTCAATGCCAGGCACAGAAGGGATCCGAAGTACTTTATCGGGTTGAAGGATGCAAATACAAGCATGATAACGCCTGCATCCACGCTGACTGTAGTAAGGAATATTGGTCTTCCGGTCTCTATGATATTGTTCTTGACTGCATCCCTGAATGATTCAGAAGGATTATCATTCCTCCTATTCTTGAGTCTTAGTACAAAATGTATTGCATCATCGACGCCTGCACCGATAGCAACAGACGAGAATCCTATGGTAACCATATCGAAAGGTATTCCTGTTGCCCACATGAAAATATAGTTAACCATCACTGCAACAAGCACGGGAATCAATGCAGAGGCACCGTAGAAGATGCTCATGCTCGCAAGGGATGCGAAGATGAGAATCAGAAGTATCGAAATCGCTGTTGACTTGTTCTGATCCTCAATGATTATCTCACTAGCGTGCAATCCGCTTGATGCACCGCTCCATATCCTGCTCTCCGTGCCCTCTGGAAGCATATAGCGGTAATAATCCAGTGTCTTCTCAAGCCTACGTGCGCTTGGCATAGTCTGCAGGTCCTGCTCAACATAATCGTAGTTCCTCATCGAGAGGGTTATTTCAGTTGCATCATCGTTGATCAGGATACTGAGGACATCCTGCCCTATGTTGTTAGAAATCTGCTTAAGCGTCCTTGAAAGGAGGTTTATCAATCCAGCATTCTCTGGTATTCCCTTCTCGCCGTTATAAACCTCATTGAGGAATGAGACATACTGGCTGAATGATAGGATCTGGACAATGTCAGGATCGGCTGCCATTATTGCAGACTCATAAGCATAGATGCATTTTAGATTCTCGGGCTTCAGGAAGAAATTCTTTTCCCCGTCAGTAGCCCTGATTGTCAGGTAATAGGGATCTGTTCCTCCAAGTGTCTTGGCAAAATACCTCGAGTCTATTGCAACAGGGTCTGTCTTTGGGAAGTAATTCATGTAATTTGAATCGAAACCGACATCATCCTTGATGAAGAAGAATACAGCAGCAAGGACAAGAAGCAAGACAACGACAATCCACCAGTGCTTTATCACAAATGAAGCAACCGATTTAATGAATCTCATCAGAAGCCCATTGCTTATTGACTCAACCTTCTTCTGCTTTGGCGGCTTGCAGATAGTGAGAATGGAAGGAATGTATGTAAATGAGAGAATGGCACAGAAGAAGACCCCGAAGGAAATCGTGATACCGAAATCCCTGAACATCTCCACCCTGCAGACAAGCTGCGAGAGGAATCCTGAGATGGTTGTTACCATTGCAAAGAATATCGTCCTGACGATACGAGCATAGTATATGCCAAGCTTATCCTTATCGCCTTTGGAGAAAGCACTGAAGTACTCGCTGATGACATGCAGGGAATAGGATGAACCCAACGTAAGGACAAGACAAGGAGTAAGGATAGTGACAATCGTAAGCTTATAGCCTGCCATTGCCATAAGGCCAAGGGTCCATACAATGCCTATCAGAGAAAGCGATGCCGGTATGAGCATTGACTTGATAGTCCTGAATGACAGGTAGAAGACAATCAGGATAACAGCAAAGCACAATGCCAGCAGAAGGAACAAGTCTCTATTCAGGTACTTATAGACAGCATTTGTCAGCAGTCCTCCACCATTGAGAGCAACCCGTCCATACTGCCTAAGAGGATTGACAATATCGTCAAGCTCAGCGATTGACGTATCATTGAGACCTCTAGCCCGATAGTAAAGCATAATGGTCGAACCGTCTGAAGAATACAGATAATCCTTTGCTATTGAATCAGACAGAAGCCTGTTCCTGAAGATCTCAGCATCTTCTTCTGTCCAGACTTCCCCGTCCTTTACAGGAGAAACGGGAACAATGCTGAGCCTTGTGCCTTTCTTCTCAACTGTCACATAATCGAATGCCGACAGGCATGGTCCGATCTCCCATCTTGAATTCAGGCCAGCCCGGACTTCATACAATGCATTCAGCACTTCTGGCGTGAACATACAATCAGAGGAGAAGACAATCACATATCCATCATAGAAGCCTGTTTCCTCATCACGGTCTTCAGGGTAGACATAAGGCAGGATTTCTTTCTCAACATACTCTATAGGGTTGCTGTATTCACTGTAATCAAATGAATTCCCGGTCCTTGAATATTCAACAACCTCTCCTCTGTCAGGAATATGCTCTACTGTGCCGATTTTCTTCAGTGACAGATTCTCAGAAGGTTTCTCATTAGGTGTTTCCACATACTCAAGAGGAGGTGCAGCCCCCGCAAAAGCAAATACATTCGCATCAATCTCTAGCTTCCTCAGCTGCCATCCGAAAAACACGGTTATCAGAGCTATAAGAACAAGAAATGCCTTTGCATGCTTCATTACATACTGCATCGCTTTTTCAATTATGTTTCCATTCCTATCCATGGCAACAGGATACCTTAATACAAGTCATAAGACAATTGATTGAAAGAAACCAGAATAGCCAGCGGCATCATGGCAGATGCATCATGGATATCTCTGCATCGTGCATTCATGATGCTGGAATAAGGATTATGGAATACATCTTCCATATGCCTGAAACGGTATTAACATTATCAATCCAACCCTATATCCTACTTTCATGAAGAGAATGCTCATTATCGCAATTGCCCTGATTTCCGTCTCTGTGCTATCAGCATCCAATAGCCAGAGGACATACTATTCCTCAGAGGCCATCTGGCAGCGTACGGATAGGCTATGCAGGGAGCTTGGACTTCTTGGTCCGACGCCTGTCTCTCCTGCAACTGAGTCCGAGATAAGAAAGACACTTAATAGAATAGATATCGCTACGCTATCGGCTAGCCAGAGAGAGGAATACCGTTCCATCCTGGCACTTATGGATGAAAGCAATGGCTATTCATTCCTCGATGATACTATCGATTTCGATCCAGTGATTGAGATCAATCCGGAGTTCTATCTATTCAGCAATACGAAGAACACCCTAAGGGAGGAATTCTTCCTCCCCTACAGGGATAGGAAGCACTTTCTTGATCTTGGTGTGCGTGCTGGATACAAGGATGGAGTATATCTTGAATTCAATTATCCAAGCATGGAGAGCGCAAGGGGATTCAGCATCGATAGCCAGGGCAATACCATCTCGGGGCCCTATTTCTATAATTTCTCCAATTTCGCATTCCTGATAAGCCCTTCATACAATGGCAAGTGGGAGAGCATATTCGGAGCAGATGCCTCGATCCATCAGAGGCATTATACGATGGAGTTCCGGCCTGTGAAGATCATTGCTTCCGCAGGAACAGGCTACGCGAACTTCATGATCGGAAGGATGAGGCAGAGATTCGGCAATGGAATCACAGGAAATATGATTCTCGGTGACACATTGACGTACCAGGAAGCGATGAGGCTCTCGTTCTTCTCAAATGTCTTCTCATACTACATGTCATTCACCCATTATGATAACGCGGAGGATGGCCAGACATCGAGCTTCGATAGAATGCATCAGCAGCGATCTGTACACAGATTCGACTTCAATATCGCAGACAAGGCGCGTATTGCATTGAACCTCGGTACCCACTTCACTACGAAGAATGCCTTCGACTGGAGGATGCTGATGCCTCTTATGGTCAACCATAACCGCTATAATTTCTCCGAAAGCGTAGATGTCGGGGATGGCGATGAGGCCAACAACATAATCGGACTTGAGCTGGAATGGGCAGTATGCAAGGGATGGAGACTAGGCGGAGAGATCGCTATCGACCAATTCCAGCTGCCAACAGAAACGGGGAGCTCCGTCCCCAATTCATTCGGATTCCTGGTCAACGCAAAGAACACAGCAAGGCTGAAGAAAGGAAGCCTGGACTCGTATGCAGAATTCGTTTACACGAATCCTTATCTATATCTGAATAACAAGAGACTGGGTGGGAACCCTTGCTACTACTATGACCACATTGCAGGATACAGCTATTGGGCAGACAACGAATTGAATTATCTTGGTCATGAGGCAGGACCTGATGCAATCGTTTTCTCGATCGGTTCTGAATACTACGCAGATAATAGCAAGTGGAATGCAGGAGCAAGCGTTTCATACATGATTCACGGGGAAAAGGGCAAAGAGGATTACAGGGATAAGGATGTAGAAAGGCACGGAGGGGCAAGAACTCCTACAGGAGTAGCCGAGCATACGCTCCGATTCGATGCAGATACAGGTTACAGGGTCAGCAAGGACCTTTCATTTGATGCAAAGGCCGCTGCAGTCCTACGATGGAACTACCATAACCAGGAAGGAGAATTCCGGTCAGACATCCAGATGTCGATAGGAATAAACTGGACGATTATCTGAAGGATGCTGATTAATTGCTTTTCCAAAACCCGACATCAGTCTGCTTTTATTCCTATATGCTTGCTCTTTATCGGTTGTTAGCGAACACCCATTGTGTTAGAATAGGCACAGTTTCATAGGTCTGTTATGAGAATAGCTTTTGGATTCGATATCTTCTACCCTGAGACCAATGGTGTCATAACGACAACCATCAATCTTGCCAATAATCTTATCGCTATGGGGCATCAGGTCTATTTCTTCGTTCCCAAGGATAAGGAATTCAAGGATAACATCATCGAGGATGGAATCAGGATAGTGCATATAAAGTCCATTCCTGCATGGATTTATAAAGGCATCAAGCTTCTTCCTATCTTCGGATGGTACCTGATGCCGTATCTTGCTAAGTACAGAATCGATGTCGTTCATAACACATCCCCATGGATGATGGGAATGGCTCTCAATCATGCCGCAAGAAGGCTGCACATCCCTTCCCTTGCCACGCATCATACGCTTATCGACAACCCGATCTATATCAAATACGCGCTCAAGTCGCAGGTTCTTGCGAATGCTGCGCAGGATGCTATATGGACCGTGGTCTTCAATCCGTTCTTCCGCCTTACATGGATGGCGACTGCTCCGAATCCCCATACATGCCAGCAGGTCAGGGACAGGATCCCCGGTCTGGAGGTACGCTATGTATCGAATGGCATAGATATCTCAAAGTTCGATGATGATGCGCCTCTGAGCCCCATGCCTAAGGCAATCACGCCTGAGTGGCTTGGGATGAAGACATTCCTTTTCGTGGGAAGGCTTGGCTACGAGAAGGCAATCGATGTCGCAATCAAGGCATTTGCCGAATGCCATAGAAAGAACCCTGATTCAAGATTCATAATCATCGGGCAGGGTCCTGCGCATGACAGCATCGTGAAGCTTATCAAGGAACTTGGATTAGAGGATTCGGTACTCCTTACAGGACTTGTCCCCAATGCCCAGGTCATAGGATCGAGGATCCTGCAGAAGGTCCTATGCTTTGTCACTGCTTCTCTTTCGGAGAACCAGGCTATAACAGTGATCGAGGCACTCTGCTCCGGCGCACCTATCATCGCGGCAGATGTCGAGAACATGACGGATCTCATTTCAGACAAGCAGGGCTGGTTCTTCGAGGGCGACAATGTCCATGATCTGGCAGAGAGGATGGATTATGTACTCCACCACGTGGATGAGCGCAATGCCAAGGCCATCGAGGCAAGGAAGAGCAAGGAGCTCTATGATGGCAGGAATGTCGCTAAGGAATTCGAGAAGATCTACAATGACCTGATTGAGATGAAGAATGAAGGCTTCTATACCCCCGGCGGAGAGAAGAGGGCCGAGAAGTATCTCAGAAGAATCGAGGACTACCAGAAGAAAAGGAACTAGAAGACAGCTGTCAGGTATGCTCCGAAGCTGATATCGTGCCTGTTCGGGTATCCTGGGATGCTGTTTCCGAAGTCATATGCATACTGGAAGTATGCCTTGAAAAGCCCAAGGAGATTCATCTCGATGCGTATTCCAAGAGATGCATAGATCTCTGATTTCTTGTTCTCCTTGCCTGATGTGTTGGCAAGCTGGCCTGATGCAACCGACATCTCTGCAAATGCAACGGCATATGGATATGTTGCCTTGACCTTGGGCTCAGGGCCGTTTACAGCAAGGGATGCATAGATATCCATGATCATAGTCCTCTGCGGAATATCCTTTCCCCTGTAGCTTACCTTCATCGCATGGCGAGGTATCGCCTGCCCTATCAGGAACTGTGCATTTATGCGCGTATTCAGCACTAGCGAATACAGATTGAAGCCATCCTTCTGCTTCTGGCTGAGGATCGTATAATCATAGCTTCCTGAAAGTCCCAGTCTAAGGTAATCGGTCCTGATATCAAAGATATCGAGGCTATTGGCAAGCCACCAGGGAGCGGATTCGATATCGATTTCAGCGTAGTAGCCAGATGGCGTGAGGTAATCCGTATCCCTATCGAAGAAGGCAATG
>JAXFQZ010000031.1:0-7915 GCA_034178685.1 Candidatus Ornithospirochaeta sp.
CTTCCTCAGGATGGCTTTCCTCTGCTGATTGGCTGATTACTTCCTTTTCATCCGGGATATCAGGAAGAGCCTCCTCTATGCTTTCGATAGTCCCATGGGAATCCTCTTCCTCCGCTTTCATCCCTTCTATTGCATTCCCATATGATGCATCCATGGCCAAAGGCCCTTCAGCCGAAGGCGCTTCCTCTGCATCTGCAGGTACGGGGCTTTCCTCAGCAGGATGATCATCCATGATAACTTCGGAATCCATCTCCTGAATGCCAGGAGCGCTTCCTTCTTCCTCCGATGCTGGCTCAGGTGATATTCCCTGTGCATCTGCTTCCGGTGCCTCATCCTCTGGATAAGATGGCATTTCGCCGGCAACGCCTGCTTCGGCTTCCCCTTCGGCAGCAGGATCAGAAGACATCCCAGATATTGATCCATTTTCCCCATCGGGACGCATGGACGCAATCTCATCCAGGACCGCAGGAAGAGCCTCCTTTACCGGATGCGCTTCCCCGGAGGCTATGCTTTCAGATGCGCTATCGTCTTTCACGATAACGCTTTCCTCTTTATTCTCACTCTTATCTATAACTACCTGCCTGACCTCTTCGGCCTTTAGCGTAACAGGCGTGACCTGTATGCTTTCTTCCTTGCCCGAAATGTCATGAGGAGTGAAGATCAGGTATATCACAATGGCAATCAGAGTCAATAGAATGCCAATCAAGGCAATGATGAAGGTAATCTTCTTATCGCTTCTTCCTCTGCTGCCTCTCTCGGAAGGCATATCATCATAACTTCTCACTATCGACAATCCTATGATACTGTTCTATTATATTTGCTAATGAGCGAAAATAGCAATAAGGGACTAAATACTGGCAGAGCACTGTTTCTTGCATCGCTTGCACTTGTCATTGCATCCCTTGCACTTGTCATTGCATCCCTCATTGCAATGCCGTTCCTTCTCTCCGGAATGCCGCATTCATACACCGACCCGAGGATCACCAGGCTCTATGTGCGTGGATCGATACTGGACAGGAATGGCAGCATCATAGCACTCGATGCCCCTGAGTACGGGCTTGAGATCAGCTGCTCGGAAGAGGAAAGGCCCAGATACGCATCCATCGCATCGGCTTATTCGAATCTTGATGCCTTGACCATCGAGAGCATGCTCGGGTCTGCATCGTTCATTCCCCTGGCATACGTTCCTGATACAGAGACGCTCTCCATGCTTTCGCATGATAGCACGCTTAGGAAGGAAGGAATCGGGATCGCGATCAAGGAGAACCGCGTATACCTTGAGAAGAAGGCATTCGAAAACCTCATCGGAGAGGTCGATGAAAGCGGAATCGGCATAAGCGGAATAGAGAGAAGCGCAGACCGGATCCTTCGCCCATCCCCGGAGATAGACCGCGATATCGCATATGGACGCGATGTGGTCCTGACGATAGACAGGAGAATGCAGCTGATGCTCTACTCAGCAATGAAGGGCAGCAAGGCCGCTATCTTCTCAGAAAGCGGTGAGATCCTCGCATATACAGGACCTGCGGACAAGACAGTGCTGAACGCTATCATGAACCCCGGTTCGATCGATGCTGAGCATGAGAAGCTCCTGCAGTCGTCATCCAGGAAAGGAAGATGGTACATCTTCCCTTCCCAGTCGCCTGAGATAGAGAAGGCCATGCAGGATGCGGGTCTCCTTCAGAGCGGGATCTGACAGCCAGGCCTTGAGTCACTGAAGCTCAGGCCGATATACTCAAGGACCATCCTCTTCGATGCAACCTCGAGGTCATCTGGAACCCTCTGCCCATTGGCCAGGAAGGAGATAGGAAGCTTCTCCTGATAGGAGAAGGACACTGCATCGGAGCAGTTTATGCTCTCATCGAGCTTTGTTATCACAATCGAGGAGAGAGGAAAGCGGGAATAGCGGCTGTAGTGCATCTCGATATCCTTCTTCCTCATCGATGAAGGGATCACGAAGAAGAACTCAGCATTGTCCTTATCAAGAAGCGAAAGCAGCTCCCCCAGCCTCGAATCAAGCTCCTTCTCCCTAGGGGAAATCCCCATGGTATCAATATACACATCATCCTCATGAGAGGAGATAGCTGATGAGAACGATGCGCTGTCGCATGCCTGCATGACAGAGAAGCCCAGTGCATTGCCGAAGGCCTGGAGCTGCTCGTAAGCGCCTGACCTGAAGCCATCGAGGGTTATCGCAAGCGCATTGCTGCTGCATGATGATGCGACCTTTGCAAGCGTTGTCGTCTTCCCGGCCCCTGTCGGGCCGAGAAAGACATGGAATCTCCTGTTTCTGTCTATTCCCGAATAAGAGAGCCTCAGGAGCGATGAAAGCGCCCTTGTGACAGCATACTCATCATCCCCTCCCTTTATCGATGAAAGAACATCGTCCTTCAATGGAGGAAGGATGCCTCTGTCATCGAGGATCGATGATGCATCCCTGCCCCTTCTGGAGAAATCGGAATCGAGCCTCTCTGAGACCGATAGCCTTGAGGGATCGGGAGTCATGGCCTCCTTCTCGAATTCCGAGATGTCCCTATCGCATGACCTTCCATCGCCGGAGGATCTGGCTTCCGCCTTATCAGGAAGGTAGCATACGACCTCGCACCTCTCCTTCCTGATTCCCAGGAAGCCATGCACGGAGTAATCCCTCCGGGAATGTATCCTGACATCGCCTCCGTACTCCTTCCTTGCCTTCTCGACGGCCTTGTCATAGGAGTCAGCGGAAACGGAATAGTACTTCATCAGAGAATGTACCTGGAGAGGTCCTGATCCTGCGCAATGCCATCAAGCCTCTGGTGGACATAGTCCTTGTCGATTGTTATCTGCTGTCCCTTCATCTGGTCAGCCCTGAACGAAATATCCTCAAGGACCTTCTCCATGACAGTGTGGAGCCTTCTTGCGCCGATGTTGTCAGTGCTCTGGTTGACATCATAGGAGATTGCGCTGATTTCCCTCAGTGCCTCATCCGTGAACGAAATCCTGACATCCTCAGTCATCAGGAGCTCCCTGTACTGCTTGGTTATAGCGTTATCAGGCTCGGTAAGGATCCTGTAGAACTGATCTGCTGTAAGGTCGTGGAGCTCTACGCGGAGAGGGAACCTTCCCTGAAGCTCGGGAATAAGGTCCGATGGCTTCGACAGCGAGAATGCCCCGGCTGCGATGAAGAGTATGTTGGTGGTATCGATGACTCCCCACTTCGTCGAGACCTTCGTGCCTTCTACGATCGGGAGTATATCGCGCTGAACACCTTCCCTGGAGACATCCGTATTGGATGAGTTTCCCCTTGATGCGACCTTATCGATCTCATCGATGAAGATTATGCCCATCTGCTCGGCTCTTTCCTTTGCCTCATCGATGGCCTTATCGTTATCGACAACCTTGTCCCTCTCCTCTTCCTCGATGATCTCACGTGCCCTCTTTATAGAAAGCTTCCTTGTCCTCGACCTTCCGGACTGGGAGAAAATCGAGCCAAGCGAGTTCATCGCATTCTGGAGATCCTCCATGCTTGTTCCTGCGCTCATCACCTCAACGCCGATATTCCCCTGCTTCGTGACTGTCATCTCCACTTCCTTGTCATCGAATGCGCCGGACCTGAGAAGGGATCTGAATCTCTCGCGGGCATCGCTCACTGCGATATCCTTCCCATCGGATGCCTTGTCAAGCGCTGGAAGCAGCAGGTCGAGAAGCCTCTCCTCGACCCTTGTCTCGACCTCGCTCTCCTTAGCAGCCGCCATCTCATCCCTTACAAGCGAGATAGATGATGCCATAAGGTCCCGTACCATCGACTCAACATCCCTTCCGACGTATCCCACTTCTGTGTACTTAGTGGCTTCGACCTTTATGAAAGGGGCCTTTGCGAGCTTTGCGATCCTTCTCGCGATCTCGGTCTTTCCGACGCCTGTGGAGCCTATCATCAGGATATTCTTCGGTGTTATCTCATCCCTGAGCTCAGGAGGGAGCTTCTTTCTCCTGACCCTGTTCCTGATGGCAACGGCTATCGTCTTCTTGGCATCCTCCTGCCCTATCACGTATTTATCAAGCGCCTCCACTATCTCGGAAGGCACCATGTTATCAAGATTCCTATCTTCCATTCTTCACCTCGCAGATGATGCTGTGGTCTGTGTAGATGCATATATCAGCGGCGATCGAAACGCTCTTTCTCGCAATCTCCTCAGCAGAGAGATCCACTCCTGAGTCAAGGTATGCCATAGCGGCAGCCCTTGCGAAGTTCCCGCCTGAGCCTATTGCAAGGACATCACCCTCAGGCTCAAGCACATCGCCTGTGCCTGATACAAGGAACATCTTCTCCCCATCGGAAGCGATCATCATCGCTTCGAGAGCACGGAGAGCCTTGTCCATCCTCCACTGCTTCGCAAGCTCCACTGCCGCCCTCGTAAGGTCTCCATTGAATTCCTTGAGCTTTCCCTCGAAGAGCTCGAACAGCGTGAATGCGTCTGCTGTGGATCCTGCGAATCCTATCACAACATTCCCGTTGAAGAGCCTTCGCACCTTGCGCGCATTGCCCTTCACTATCGTATCGCCCTGCGTCACCTGCCCGTCACCGGCTAGTGCCACCTGGCCATTCTTCCTGACTGCTACTATCGTCGTGCCTTTCATTGAACAAATCCTTCTTCGCATGAGGATGAGTCTTGTCATATACCTTCTTCAGCTTCCTCACCGATACATGGGTATATATCTGAGTAGTGGAGATGCTCTCATGCCCTAGCAGCTCCTGAACAAGCCTTATATCCGCACCGCGGTCCATCATATGGGTCGCGAAGCTATGCCTGAGGGTGTGCGGCGTGAATTCCTTCTGCCAGCCCATCCTAAGCCTGTATTCATCAAAGATAATATGCGCAGAGCTCAAGGGCAACCTCTTTCCAGAGGCTCCGATGAAGAGCGCTTTCTCCCCTTTGATTCCCTTATTCGCCAGGTACCGGTTCCTCTCCTCTATGTATGCAGAGAGCTCATCGACAAGGGCCTCAGGCAGGAAGAGGAACCTGTCCTTGTCTCCCTTTCCCCTCACAAGGATCCTCCGCTGCCTGAATTCGATATCCTCTGCATCGACTCCGAGGGCCTCTGAGATCCTCGCACCTGTCGAATAGAGAAAGAAGAAGAGGATATGGTCCCTGAATCCTATGAAATCGGAATACGGAAGCTCAAGAAGGCCATTGACCTCCTCCTCTGTCAGGACAGAGGGCAGCCTTCTCTGCTTGGACCTCAGCGATATCGACTCAAGAGGATTGTCCTTCCTTATCTCCATGAGCTGGAGATAGGAGAAATAGGACCTGAGGGATGTGATCTTCCTCAGGACAGAGCGCTCCGCGAATGCCGCTGAGAGGTGCCTCACGTATTCCTTTGCATCCTCGCGTGAGAAATCATCCATCCCGATGTGCCTTTCCCTGCACCATGATGCCCACTCCTCCAGGTCTATCCTGTAGCTGAGCACCGTATTGCTGCTTAGGTTCCTTATGCTCCTGCTGTATTCCAGAAATGAGGCTATTCCAGCCTCTGTCCTATTCCCTTCTTCCATGCTATCTCACAATGATACCAAAACACTGCCCACGATATCCATACTTTCCATTGCTGTCCCTGTATGCGATGCAAGCCGGATCGGAGAGCAGATCGGAGTACGTGCATGCTATAGGGCACCCTTCAGAAGCAAGGGACCTGAGAGCAGGGACAGATAGGGCGCTCCTCAGGACCGCTATGTCCTTGCCCTCGTCGAGTGCGCATATCAGCCTATGCGATAAGCCCAGCCTCCGAGACCTTGAATCCGATGCGAATAGCACGCAGTCCGAGAAGGAGGAAGCGATATGGAGGCATCTAAGCACGCCCGCCCTGCTGTATGAGACGCTTTGATTGTCTGCATAGACCACAGCACCCCCTGATGACACGACAAGGCCTGCTTCCTTCCTCTTCTTCCTCTCAAGCTTGCCGCTCCCTAGGGAGGAGAAGAGGACAATGGGCTTCCACAGGCACTTCAGAGCCTCGAAAGCAGGGCCTGAGTCCTTATCGGACACGACAGGGATGCCCCCGGATCCCATTATCTCGAGGCATGAAGCAAAGACAGCCTCCTCCACGTCCCTTCCCAGAGCGCTGTCGTAATCAAGGAACACCCTCCGTCCTTCAGGAATCCTTCCCCTGTACGGAAAGTCCTCGCAACCTATGCAAATGCGTCCTAGACCATCTCCATAAAGCATATCATACCCTATGCTATTAACAGGGATTCCCCTCTATTTTGTCTTTTTCCCTGAAACAGGAGAGAACCTGTCGAATGCGCTCAGAAGCGATGAGGTGTCAAGATGCGTGTATATCTGCGTCGTCTTTATATCACTATGGCCGAGCATCTCCTGCACCGACCTTATATCAGCGCCGTTCTGTATCATATGGGATGCGAAGGAATGCCTCAATGTATGTATGGTCACATCCATGCCAAGCCCCGAGGCCACCTCATGGAATCTCTTATGGGCTGCCTGCCTCGTCATCCTCTCTCCTCGTCTGTTGAGAAAGAGAGCGCTCTCCTTCTTCTTCCTTGAGATCAGCAGCGGCCTGATGCCTGAAATATAGTAATCGAGCGCTGATGCCGCTATGTCCCCTATGAAGACCTTCCTCTCCTTGTCCCTTTTGCCGATGACGCTTATCACCCTCTCCCTGCTATCGTAGGAACCCACGTCCAGGGCTATCGCCTCAGAGATCCTCATCCCGGATGAGTAGATCAGCTCGAAGAGCGTGTAATCGCGCAGCGACAGAGGATCGCCCTTGTCAAAGGCCTCCAGGAGGTCGTTGATCTCATCCTTGCCGATTGTCTTGGGAAGATGCTCCTTCTCCCTCGGCTTAGGGACAAGGGATGCCGGATTCACGCTGGAGACCGAGATGGCAGAGAGGAATGAGTAGAAGCACCTGAGCGAGGAGAGGATCCTGGAGATAGTCCTCTCGTTCGCGCCTTCCCCCTTCCTGAACAGGGCATACTCCTCTATCAGGGCAGGGCGGGCATCCTCAGGCGCGATACCCTTTCCTCCAAGGTAATCAAGGAAGAATGCCGCTTCCCGTGAATAAGCCTCCCGGGTCTTCTCCGAGAGGCGCTTTTCAAAGATTATGTAATCTGAGAACCTTCTGAGAAGCTCAGAATCAGTTATCGTCATCGTTTCTCTTGTATCTCAGGACAGCCGGTATGCTGTAATCGTTGGCACCGCCTGTCCTCTGCTTTCCAAGCTGCTGCTGCAGATCCTGCCATCTATTGACGGTTATCGTCGCAGGATCGTTCTGGCTCTGGACAGGCTTCTCCTTGGCCTCTGCAGGCTTCTCCTCCTTCACGCTCGGCTTCTCGCTTGCCTTGGAGAACCTGCTTGTGAAGACCTCTGCCTCCTGGGTGCTTGTCGAGACATCCCTCTTCTGGAAGCCTGTTGCCACTACAGTGACCTTGATCCTGTCCCCAAGCGCAGGATTGTAGCTCTGGCCTGCGATTATGAGCGCATCCTCTGCGCAGTTGGCTGTTATGAGCTCAACGACATCCTGGTATTCCTGGAGAGTGAGGTTATCGCCGCCTGCGAGATTCACCAGCACTGACGAGGCGCCATCGATCGACGCATTCTCCAGAAGCGGGTTGTTCACAGCAAGCTGGGCTGCATCCACTGCCCTGTTGGCACCCTCTCCGAATCCAAGCCCGATAAGAGCATCGCCCTTGCCCTTCATGACGGTCTTTACATCCGCGAAGTCGATGTTTATCTCACCTGGCTCCGTAATCAGATCGGAGATTCCCTGGACAGACTGCAGCAGGGCGCTATCGGCAATAAGGAAGGCCTGCTTGATCGGAGTATTGTTCTCAACCACCGAGAGAAGGTGCTGGTTAGGAATCAGGATCAGCGTATCGACCTGCTTGCGAAGCCTGTCGATTCCCTGCTGGGCAAGCTGG
>JAXFQZ010000080.1:0-10170 GCA_034178685.1 Candidatus Ornithospirochaeta sp.
TGGTAAACGTCACCCGGAAATGAAAGATCTGAGAATCCGTACAATGAGATGTGAGTGCGGATATGTAATGGACCGTGACAGAAATGCAGCTATGAATATCAAAAAGGAAGGCCTGCGCATAATGAATTCAACAGCGTAAGCCGAACTTATGGTAGGCTGGGAACCAGCCAAACCAAACGCTTGTGGACATCATGTAAGACCTGCTTGCACCCTGTTGTGTAATCAGGCAGTGGTGAGTGAAGCAAGAAGCTCGGTAACTTGTTGCCGATTAGTTCACCAATTCATCCTATTCTGCTATTCTCTCATCAGGAGTGAACAATATGAATCTTGTTTTTCTTGGCCCTCCGGGAGCTGGAAAGGGCACAATAGCTGCATTGGCTAAGGATGCATTCGCAATTCCTCATATCTCTACTGGCGATCTCTTCAGATCGAATATCAAGAACAATACAGAGCTTGGAAAGAAGGTTAAGGAGATTCTTGCTTCTGGATCGCTGGTTCCTGATGAAGTGACTATCGCAATGGTTGATAACCGCCTCAAGGAAGAGGATGCCGCCAATGGATACATCCTCGATGGCTTCCCGCGCACGATCAAGCAGGCAGATGCCCTTGCTGAAATGAGCAGGATCGATGCCGTGATCAACTTCGTTCTCGATAGCGATGAGATCATCAGGCGTCTCTCAGGCAGAAGGGTATGCCCATCCACAGGAAGGACCTACCACATCACATCGAATCCGCCTAAGGTTGAGGGAATCAATGATGAGACAGGCGAGAAGCTTGTCCAGAGGGACGATGACAAGCCGGAGGCAATCAGGCATAGGCTTGAGGTCTACAAGGCTTCCACAGAGCCTCTGATCGCATACTACAGGAACCTCGGCCTCATCATAGACCTTGACTGCTCATCCAGCCCTGAGTCGATTCTTGAGGACCTGAAGGCAAAGCTGGCAAAATAGTCTGTATTCATCATAAACCTGTCGTTTTGAATGCACCTTATCGCTATAATATGCGGTAAGGTGTTTTCTATGATGGTATTTGAAGCATTTTCATCCCTGAGCTCACCATTCGTTGAGCCGCTATTCCCAGGAAAAGGAGAGAAGACATCCTTCTCCATTGCGTTTTCATCCTGTCCCGATGCTGTTTATCTCAAGACTGATTCCGATCTTGGTCTTGTATGGCAGACCGAGATGGAATTATCCGGAATGATCGGTTCATCATTTCTCTATACTGCCCAGATCAGCATGCCTAGGACGCTTGACCGCGTTTCGTATTTCTTCGCTTACATACTCAACGGCAGAAGCTACTACTACTCGAAGAAAGGAATAACAAGGCATTGCCCCTCCAGGAATTCCAGATTCACGCTCGTGCTCGGCCTGGATGCTCCTGAATGGGTTGCACGCTCAACCTGCTACCAGATATTCCCTGACAGATTCTCTGATGGCCATGATGGCATAGGGGCTGTGGCAGGGGAATACGAATTCGATGGAGGAACAGTATCAACGCCATCCTTTGACAGCATCCCCGAGCCATTCGAGAAATCCAGATGCCTCGATTTCTACAATGGAGACCTAAAGGGAATCGAGGATAGGATTGGATATCTGAAGGAGCTTGGGATAAATGCTGTCTATCTGAATCCCATCTACCAGTCCAGGACAGTGCATAGGTACGATGCAGAGGATTTCTTCCATGTCGATGAAAAGCTCGGAGGCGACAAGGCCTTCGAGAGCCTTGCAAGGAAGCTTCATGAAAACGGCATCAGGGTCATTGTCGATATCTCAATAAACCATACAGGCCCTACCAACGAATGGCTGAGGAAGGCGAAGGAGGACCCTGATAGCGAGGAGCATGGATTCTACTACTTCGACAGAAATGGCAATCCCAGGCTCTGGCAGAACGTAAGGACGCTTATCCAGCTCAATTACAGCAGCCAGAGGCTCAGGGACCTGATCTACAGGGGCAAGGACTCTGTGATGCAGAAGTACCTCTCTTCCCCATATCTCCAGGATGGCTGGCGCCTCGATGTATCACCTGAGGTAGGAAGGACCGATGACGATAATCTATGCTATGAGATATGGAGGGAAGTCAGGAAGAGCCTGAAGAGCGTCAGGAAGGATCTGTATCTCGTGGGTGAGGACTGGGATGACAGCAGAGAGTACCTTGAAGGCGATATGTGGGATGCAACGATGAACTACTATGGAGCCGGCAGGCTCGTAAGAAGCTGGCTGGGGGAGCGCGATAGGTTCCTTACTCCTGGATGGGGACATAGCCCGATCAAGGAGGATGAATGGACTGCATTCGATCTTGAGAATGCAGTAAACGAATACATCATGTCCCAGTCAGATCAGATGAAGTACTTCCAGATGAACCTTGTCGACAGCCATGATACTCCCCGGCTGCACAATAACAGGGAAGTATACAGGAAGGATCTCTACCTTGGAGCGATAATGCTTCTCTTCTTCCTTCCAGGCATGCCTAGCATATACTATGGTGATGAGATAGCACTGGATGGAGAGCTTGGCTCCGTAGAGGCATCCAGATACCCGATGTGCTGGGATGAGTCAAAGTGGGACATGGAGACGCTTGACTGGCATAAGGGACTTGCTGCTATACGCAATCAGGATTGGTTCGGATACGCAGCATTCAGGGTGGAATCCCTGGATCGCTATGCGCTCAGCTTATTCAGATTCGACAATGACCATGGCGTTGCCGCGATAATGAACAATGGGCCGAAGAGGGAAGCATGCTTCATTCCTTTTCCGTTCAAGGCAAAGGATGTAAGGGTCCTGATGGGAGAAGGAGCTGCTTATGCAGAGAATGGAAATGTCAGTGTTATGCTTGAGACTAACAAGAGCATTGTCCTGGAAATAGTATGAAGTGCATATTCACGGATATAGATGGAACGCTGCTGCGCTCCGATAAAAGCCTCTCTAGGCATACAGCAGAGGTGCTTGATAGATTCGTAAATGAAGGCAATAGGCTCGTGCTTGCTTCAGGACGATGCATCGATGGCCTTGAGTGCGTATTCTCCCTTCTCAGCCAAAGGCCGTTTCTTGCATCCCTGAATGGCGCATATATTGAGACACCTGAAGGGGAGTGCATTTTCTCTTCTGCTCTCGATAAGGATATCCTTCTTGAAATCCATGAGGATCTTTGCAGGCTCGGCCTTGGCTATCTCTATTTCACAGGAAGGCAATGGGGTGCGGATCCTCAGGGAATCGATTATTCAAGGGAAAAGGAAATCGTCAGGAAGGAAGGAATCCGGATGGGATTGAGGGATATCCTTTCTGTAAGGGATATCAATAAGTTTCTTATAGTGGGTGATAACCTGAAGATATCCAGATACGCAAAGGAGCTTGCTATGAGGTACCCAGAGCTGAATATCATGCAGTCATCTCCTGTATATATCGAGATAAACAGCAAGGATGCTGATAAGGGAAAGGCAGTCAAGAGGGTTGCGGATCACCTGGGAATAGATCTTGATGATGTCTATGCATTCGGTGATTACGATAACGATATATCGATGCTTTCAAGCGTAAGGCATTCGGTTGCAATGGCGAATGCATCTCCTGCAGCGCTCAGGTCTGCAAATGAGCGCACCCTCTCAAACGATGAGGATGGGGTTGCTGACTATATAGAGAGAAATCTTATCTGACTGCATTGCAGCTAATGGAAAAACCAAAGGAAATGAAGCTGGACTGTTTATCTGTTCAGCTTTTTTTTCATCAAACAGAATTCTTATAAATTCTCACTGAATAAAAAAAGGACCTTATTCAGGTCCTGATGGAGGATGTAAGGATTGAACTTACGACATCCTGCTTGTAAGGCAGGCGCTCTCCCGCTGAGCTAATCCTCCGAACACATAAGAACATACAGGATTAAGGATTCTTTGTCCATAGGTTTGGATGAATTTCTTTTTTTTATTTTTCCTATTATCATATGTATGCGACAGCCCGCCTGTTCAATACTCGATTGATGTGATATTTTTTGACAGAGGAGAAACTATGGATAATCTGATTATAAGCTTTCTGGTATATTCATTCTTCGGTTATCTATGCGAGGTGGTATACTGCTCCGTCGGCCAGCGAAGGCTTGTCAACAGGGGATTCCTGTATGGGCCTTATCTTCCTATCTACGGCTGCGGTGCCCTTGTGATAAAGATCTGCCTGCTTCCACTCTTCGATCATCCTCTTCTTGTATTCCTATTCGGCATGATCCTCACATCTGCTATCGAGTACGTTACCAGCTGGGGTCTTGAGAAGCTTTTCTCAGTAAAGCTATGGGATTACTCTAAGAAGAAGGTGAATATAAACGGAAGGGTATGCCTGCTGAACAGCACGCTCTTCGGTCTATTGGGACTTGTTGCCGTATACCTTGTAGAACCGCGCCTCAATGCATTCATCAATGCTATACCTGAGGTATTGCAGAACGCTCTTGCTAAGCTTATTGTCATTGTCTTTGCTGTAGATACTACTCTATCCGTCGTAAAGATGTCTGCATTCAAGGCAGCTCTTGCTGAAGCGAGGGAGAAGGCTGAGGAGATCCAGGCTAGGGCAAGGGAGCTTGCAAAGGAAGGAAAGGCAGAGCTTGCTGAGCAGATATCGCAGAACCTCAATGCGGATCTCGAGCGCTTCAAGGATTCAATCAGGAAGCGCTATAGGCATATCGTGAATGCAAACCCTGGGATCACTTCCAGGCATGATGAGATCAAGATGCAGCTTGAGCTTCTCGATCAGTGGTATCAGGAGAGAAGAAGGCTTAAGAAGCAGCTTAAGATCGATCTGAAGGAGAACAACAGGAAATACGCTGAACAAGCAAGGAGAGCTGGAAAGAATGGTTGATTACAGATCCTGCCTTGAAAATGTGAGAAAGCATGGGAACGCAGAGCTTGTAGCTGTTTCCAAGATGCATGGAATCGATAGCGTTATGGAAGCCTATGAGCAGGGAGCAAGGATCTTCGGTGAGAACAGGGTACAGGAAGCCGAGTCCAAGTTCAGGGACAGGCCATGCGATATGAAGCTCTATATCATCGGGCATCTTCAGTCGAATAAGGTCAGGAAGGCTGTTGCGATTGCTGATAGGATCGAGAGCGTAGATTCAGTTCCTCTTCTTGAAAGAATCGAGAGCGAATGCGCACGCATCGATAAGACTATTGAGATCCTTCTTGAGTACAACAGCAGCAAGGAGGAGAACAAGAGCGGCTTTCTCGATCCGGAGGATCTGATTGCAGCTGCCAGGCTGTCGCTTTCAATGCCGCATATAAAGCTAAGAGGCATAATGACAGTAGGCCCGCTTGGCTTTGATGAGAAGAAGAACGCAGAGGCCTTCAGCGATACAAAGCGCCTGTTTGACAGAATAAGGGAGATCACTGATGCCGATGTCCTATCAATGGGTATGTCGTCAGACTGGAAGCAGGCACTTGAATACGGTTCGACTGAGGTCAGGATAGGTACTGCCATCTTCGGTGAAAGGGATTATACAGCATGAGAAGAGCTATTGCGCTGCTGCTTATGATCATTGCATCATTCTCGCTCTTCGCAGATCCGATACAGTACAAGTATGAGCCTTATGAGGAAGAGGAGTTCCCGATCTGGTCAATGGAGCTAAGGCGCGCTGAGACTGTATTCTTCGGCTCCTTCGTCATTACGCTGCCTCTCACTATGGCAGCTTATGGGATAGCATCCAGCCTAGGCGCACCTATAACGCAGAACGAGTTCCAGCGTTTCGGGGAGCAGGCATTGATCGCATCGGGGCTTTCCCTTGGAATCGCGCTGGCCGATTACCTGATTGGAGCCTTCAGTGATTAAGGAGCGTTCAGTATCCTTCGTATCAGAGATTTCCGGACGTGTCGATAAAGCCGCATCATCCTTCATGCAGCGCTCATGTTTCTCCAGACCCGATACGAGCATTCTCATCAATGGCAAGAGCGTGAAGAAGAGCGCGAAGGTCAATGCAGGCGACAGGGTCGAGATAACATATTCCGAGGAGGTATTCGAGAACCTCGAGGCCGAGAACCTGCCACTCAGCATCCTTTATGAGGATGAATCAATCCTTGTCATCGATAAGAAGCAGGGGATGCAGGTCCATCCTGGATCTGGAGTGAATACAGGCACTCTGGCAAATGCCCTCCTTTTCAGGTATGGGGAGGATTTCAGCACAAGCGATGACGATACAAGGCCAGGGATCGTGCATCGCCTGGATAAGGACACGTCTGGAGTGATGGTGGTTGCAAAGACCCTGGAATCCCACAATAGGCTATCGTCCCAGTTCGCTTCCCATTCAAACAGGAAGTACTATCTTGCTATCGTGAAGGGATACATGCCTTCAAGGCATGGGATAATCGAGAAGAGCATTGCAAGGGACCCGGGGAACAGGAAGCGATTCTCTGTCACTGAGAGAGGTGGCAAGGATGCTAAGACTGAATACTATGAGATCTCCGCTAAGGATGGCTACTCCCTTCTTCTTGTCAGGATCTATACAGGCAGGACTCATCAGATAAGGGTCCATCTCTCTTCTCTCAGCCATCCTGTCCTAGGAGATCCTGTCTATTCCAGGAAGGATCCTCTATTTCCTGATGCGACTCTGATGCTCCATGCGCTTTTTCTTGAGTTCGTTCATCCTTCGACGGGAGAGACCGTATCATTTCATTCATCATATCCTGAGCGCTTCTCATGCCTGTTTGCTCCGTCAGAGGCTATTTCATGCGCTATTTCCTCTATAATAGGAATCGATACTGTTGAATGAACCGGGTTTGTGCTATCATCAACGCATGCGCTTCCAGATTCGCAGATCGATCAATAATCTATACCAGGCAAGATGCCTTGATGATGGGAAGGATTATACCCTCAGAATCAAGGGAAAGGTCCTGAAGACAAAGGAAAAGGAATACAACCCTGTTGCTGTCGGTGATATAGCGATAGGTGAGCCTTATTCTGAGAATGAGGCAATGATACTCTCCATAGAGGATAGAAAGAGCAGGTTCACAAGGTGGAATGTGAAGGCTGAGCTCAATCAGACGATTGCTGCTAACCATGATATGGCGGCTATTGTCCTTTCCTCCACATCCCCTCCCTTCAGGCCTCGGTTCGTTGACAGGGCAATCGCATCATCGCATGGGGCTGAGATACTTCTGATCATGAACAAGTGCGATTTCCTCCTGACCGAGGATGAGTTCTACCGCTGGAAGCTATATCATGACCTTGGCTATAAGCTTATAGCAGTATCCGCAAGGACCGGTGAGAACATAGATGAGCTGAGGAGCATGCTTAAGGGAAAGACAACAGCATTCGTAGGCCAGAGCGGAGTAGGGAAGAGCTCTCTGATCAATCTCCTTCTTGGCTCTAACCAGCTGACTGGAGAGGTGTCCGACAAATACAACAGGGGATGCCATACTACAAACCATTCGCTATTCATAGAGGGCGATGATTTCTCTCTGATCGATACTCCCGGAGTCAGGGAGATCCTCACTCCATTCGAGGATGCATCCGTGCTCAGGGACTCCTTTCCTGAGTTCAGGGATCTTGAGTGCTATTTCTCCGGATGCCTGCACCATGGCGAGCAGGGCTGTGTCGTTCCGGAGCTTGTCGAGGAGGGAGAGATCGACGCTGATAGGTATGAAAGCTATCTGAGGATGCTGGAATCGCTGCTGGTGAGAAAGCCAGCATACCAGAGGACAAAGGGAAGGAATGTTAAGACGAACCATTGAGGATATAGAGCTTGATAAGGTCCTGGAAGCAATAGCCTCCTCTTCGCTGTCATCGGAGGGAAGGAGGAAGGTCCTTGAGGATAACTTCACAAGCGATGAATCAGTGCTTTCAGGACGATATGAGAAGATAGACCGATTCATGAATCTGATAGTCTCATCGCCTCCGCTCGATCCGTTTCCCGATATCTCCCGGATAATGGAGAAGATGGAATCCAGCCATCTTGATCTGGATGGAATCGAGATAAGGAGCATTGCAGAGTACCTGAGATCCTATTTCGGCATACTCTCATTCCAGGAGCTTTCCGATTCCATAGCCGAGGATGACAGGGCTCTGTCGGATGAGATACTCAGGTATGTCGACAGCATGGGAAATGTCGAGGAATTCCATCCAAGGATCCTTCCCTTTGTCAAGGAGCGTGAGAGGGCAAAGAGCGAGAGGATGAGGGCAAGCATGCAGTTCATCGGCGAGAACAGGGCATCTGTCCAGAACCAGAGCCCTATGTACAGGAACGAAAGGGTCGTGATACCTATCCGCAACGACCAGAAGATGGAGAGCGAATGCTATATCTCAGGCTCATCCCAGTCCGGGCAGACCCTTTTTGCCGAGCCGTTCTTCCTTGTTGAGCTCAATAACCAGGTTATTCTCGCAGAGGAGAGGATCAGAAGCGAGAAAGCAAGGATCCTCCATGATTTCTCTGCCCGCATCGTAAGGATGGAGATTGCCCTGAAGGCAATAAGGAGGGAAGTCGAGGACTTCGATTTCCATTATTCATTCGCCCTCTGGCTCAGGAAGGCCAAGGCGCGCCATCCGCAGAAGGGCGATACGCTATCCCTGCTTGATGCAAGGCATCCTCTTATCAGGGAGAACTGCGTTCCTGTGACCGTTAGCCTTGATAAGGGCGTGAAGGGACTTGTTCTGTCTGGCGCTAATGCAGGAGGAAAGACAGTCACCATGAAGACTATCGCTCTTCTGGCAGCACTCAATCAGATATGCTCCTTCGTCCCTGCATCCGAGCTCTCCGTTCTTCCGCTCTTCTCATCCATATATACGGATATCGGGGATAACCAGTCGATTTCCGATAACGCATCGACGTTCTCATCGCATATGAAGAATATCTCATCGATCGCGAAGGCAATCGATGGGAAAAGCCTTGTTATCCTTGACGAGCTTGGATCGGGAACCGATCCTGAGGAAGGCTCTGCCCTGTCCATTGCGATACTCGAATACATGCGGAAGCATTCAGGCCTTACTGTAATCACATCCCATTATTCAGCTGTCAAGAATCATGCCTATGCAACCGAAGGCCTCATGAATGCAAGCATGGAATTCAATGAGAAGTCATCCCTTCCTACCTATAGGGTGCTTGCAGGCATACCAGGAGAGAGCCATGCGCTTTCGACTGCAAGAAGGATGGCAATGCCTAGGGAAATCACAGACATGGCTTTCTCCATGCTTTCAGACGACTCACAGAAGTCTGCCAATATAATCACATCGCTTCTCTCCAAGTCCAGGACACTGGACAGGAGGATCACAGAGGCTACTCTTGAGAAGAGAAGGGCAGAGGAGAAGGGGAAAAGGCTGGAGGAGGAGCTTACTAGGCTCCGGGCAAAGGAGCTTGAGCTTGAGAAGGATGGATGCAGGGAGATAAGCAGCTACCTTTCATCCTCAAGGAAGAAGCTTGAGCGCCTTGTGATGGATGTGGCAACCGGGAAGCTCGACAGGAATACGACTGTAGGCGTAAAGGCATTCCTTGACGATATCGACAGGAAGAAGAAGGAAATAGAGGAAAGGGTGGAGAAGGAAGAGGAAATCTCCTTCGAGCCCGATAGGGAATATGAGAAAGGCATGAGCGTCCTATGCGGCAAGAACCTGTCAAAGGGCACTGTACTTGAGAAGACGGGCAAGGGAAGGTACCTTGTGCAGATGGAGAATGGCCTCAGGCTTCAGGTTAGGACAGACATGATGAAGCCCGGTACGGAGTCAAAGGAGAAACCATCGGTCTCCCACTTCCAGAGCCAGACCAGGAAGGCAAGCTACTCGATAGATGTCAGGGGATGCACGCTTGAGGAGGCCCTCAGACGTGTTGATGACCAGATTGAATCGGCACTCCTTTCATCCCTATCATCCTTCCAGATCATCCATGGGCTTGGAGATGGAATCCTTTCAAAGGGGATTCATCTTCACCTCAAGAAACAGAGATCTGTAAAGGATTATATGTTCGCGCGCCCTGAAGATGGCGGAATGGGCAAGACATATGTCGAGCTTGATGTATAATCGTAGTATTGGAGGGTATATGGTAGATTACATGAATGGAACAGGTATACAGTATCATCTGCACACGCGAAAAGGGGATGTAGGCCGTTATGCGATACTGCCAGGCGATCCTAAGCGTGTCGCGAAGATCGCAGCATACCTTGATGATGCTAGCATCGTAGCAGATAGCAGGGAATATGTGACATACACAGGCTACCTC
>JAXFQZ010000086.1:0-2077 GCA_034178685.1 Candidatus Ornithospirochaeta sp.
ATCGCCGGGTTTGGCGTCCTGGGCACTGTCCCTACCCATCAGGACTGTTTAACCTCGGACCGCAGAGCGCGGGATTAGGACGACGTCCCGCGGTGCCTGTATATTCCGGCGTAACGCAGTGCACGAGGCACTCCGGCTAATCAATCAGGGTCCGGCAATCCGCCAAACCCCGGGGCTCTGCCCCGTGGGTGATTGATATCCTGAGCAAATCTCCATACTTGGCGATCTCCCCATCTTCATAGGAGGTCTTTATGAACTGAGGAGTCCTTCCGTCGCCGCTGAAGCGAGGAATGACATGTATGTGGAGATGCGGTACCTCCTGTCCCGATGCCGGTGAGTTGTTGATCATGATGTTGGTGCCATCTGCCTTCAGGACCTCTCTCTGCCTTCTGTCGATCAGCCTTGCGACATCCATCATGTGCGATACCACATCGGATGGCGCATCTGTGAATGTCGGGTAGCATTCTCTTGAGATCACAAGCGCATGTCCCTTCTGGACAGGGCTTATGTCGAGGATCGCGAAGCATACGTCATCCTCGTATATCCTTACCGAAGGGATCTTCCCTTCCTCGATGAGTTGAAATACAGTAGCCATGCTCAGATAGTACCATCTTTTGCCGTTTCGATAAAGCTCGATGCCCTCCGATGCGCTTTTTTTGAAAATACGGGTATTAAATCAATTCTAACTGCTTGCACAAATTGCAATAATTAAATATCATGCCAATCTGGTAGCGATTGCGTCGCTATTCATTGATGCTTAACAGTTTAGGATTTATTCCTTATTACATATTGCAATCTTTTGAGAGGTATAGACTATGATTACCAACCTACAAGATATGAGGAACATCGGAATCAGCGCTCACATCGATTCCGGAAAGACAACGCTTTCTGAGCGTATCCTCTATTTCTGTAACAAGATTCATGCAATCCATGAAGTTCGCGGTAAAGATGGCGTTGGAGCTACAATGGACTCCATGGAGCTCGAGAGGGAGAGGGGAATCACCATTGCCTCAGCAGCTACGAACGTTACCTGGAAGAACCACGAGATCAACATCATCGATACTCCGGGCCACGTTGACTTCACAATCGAGGTAGAGAGATCGCTCCGCGTTCTTGATGGCGCTATCCTCGTTCTTTGCTCTGTTGGCGGCGTTCAGTCTCAGTCAATCACAGTAGACCGCCAGATGAAGAGATACCATGTTCCCCGCATCGCATTCGTCAACAAGTGCGATAGAACAGGTGCAAATCCATATAAGGTAAAGAATCAGCTTATCGAGAAGCTTGGCCTCAATGCAGTTCTTATGCAGATTCCTATCGGACTCGAGGATAGGCTCCAGGGTGTTGTCGATCTCATCGACATGAAGGCTCACTACTTCGACGCAGGCGCTACTATGGACCAGGAGAGGATCGAGGAGATCCCTGAGGAGCTCAGAGCAGAGGCTGAGGAGAAGAGAGAGGAGATGCTCGATGCAGTTTCCATGTGCTCCGATGAGCTTATGGAGGCTATGCTTGAGGATGCAGTTACGCCTGAGCTTATCAGGGATGCTGTGAGAAAGGGAACAATCAGCCTCAAGCTCTGCCCTGTTTTCATGGGTTCTGCTTACAAGAACAAGGGCATCCAGCCGCTTCTTGACGCTGTCATCTCATATCTTCCTAATCCTACTGAGGTCCAGAACATCGCTCTTGACCTCGACGACAACGAGAAGGAAGTCGTACTCAAGTCAGATGAGGATGCAAAGCCTGTCATCCTCGCATTCAAGCTTGAGGATGGACAGTTCGGCCAGCTGACATACATCAGGATCTACCAGGGCAAGATCAAGAAGGGCGATACCCTTTACAACACAAGGACAAGGAAGAAGTTCACTGTCGGACGTCTTGTAAAGATGCACGCTTCCACCATGGAGGATATCTCAGAGGCAGGATGCGGCGAGATCGCAGCTCTCTTCGGAATCGACTGCGCTTCAGGAGACACATTCTGCGATCCTTCCCTGAACTACTCGATGACAAGCATGTATGTTCCTACTCCTGTTATCTCACTGGCAATCAAGCCAGTCGATAAGAAGGCTGCAGACAACAT
>JAXFQZ010000170.1:0-12502 GCA_034178685.1 Candidatus Ornithospirochaeta sp.
GTTCCCGATCAGCTCCGAATAGGTCTTTGTGGCTGTATCGAATCCGAATGATGCCTCGATATCGTCGTTCTTGAGGTCTCCATCGATTGTCTTAGGGCATCCGATAACCTGGACACCTGTGCTGTTTGCCTTGAAGTACTCAGCAAGAACTGCGGCATTTGTGTTCGAGTCGTCTCCGCCTACGATGACGATAGCTGTGATTCCATGCTTCCTGCAGACCTGGGCAACCTTATCGAACTGCTCCTTTGTCTCAAGCTTCGTTCTTCCTGAACCGATGATGTCGAAGCCTCCTGTATTCCTGTAGCTGTCGATGATATCATCGTCGATAACGATGAAATCATCATCCACTAGACCGCTCGGGCCTCCCTTGAAGCCGATAAGGACATTGTCCTTGGATGCAGCCTTCAGAGCATCATACAGGCCTGATACGACATTGTGTCCGCCAGGTGCCTGACCGCCTGAGAGAATGAAGCCCACAGTCTCCTTTCCTGTGCGGGCTGTATTAGTGCCTTTTGAAAAGGATACTTCCTTCATTCCATATGTATTTGGGAAGAGCTTCTTGATCTGGTCCTGGTTGCCTGATGACTCAGTTGCTGCTCCTTCGATAGCTACGATTTCAGATACTCCGTTCCTGAGCATTCCTGCAAGCTTCGGCTGATACTTGTATCTAGCCTGCTGAAGTGGTGAGATCTCCATAGAAAAAAAACTCCTTTGGCAATCATTGTAGCGGTTTATTACCATCTTTTCCACAGCTGAGCTCTCCATAATGGCAAAAGAGAAAGCATTGTTGTATCGTTCCACGATTGCTGGTATCCTCAGAGCATGGCTAGCTTGCTTGTTGATGCCGATTCGGTGCATAGGGATATCAGGAGCATAATACTCAGAAGGGCTGTCAGGAACCATCTTGAGGCATTCTTCGTCGCAGACAGGAGCCTTGATGACGTCAAGAGGGCCATTGAGGAGGATACAAGGCTTCTAAGGTATCCTCATAGGCTCACTATGGAGAAGTCCGAGCTCAGGGCAATCAGAAGCAGGATCAGCATGATAGTAGTGGAAAGCGGAGCAAACAGCGCTGATGACAGGATAGTGGAAATAGCAGCCTCTCCCTCGCTTGCGATCACTCATGATATACCGCTGGCTGCAAGGCTTATCGAAAAGGGCATCCTCGTAATGGATGACAGGGGGCATGAGTACAGCAAGGAGAACATCAGGGAAAGGCTCTCGCTTCGCGACTGCATGACTGAGTTCAGGAACATGGGGATAAAGACGGCAGAGCGCCAGGAGAGGATCACACAGAGGACGATACAGGAATTCTCCAATACATTCGATAGGCTCTGCAATCTGGTATTTCATGCATAAGCTATTGGATTAATATACCGAAATAACAATATTCATCCTGTTTTTTTATTTTCATCATGCATTGCAGCAGGCATATTGAGAATAATAAGCATGGATGAATCCTGTGAACTCACAATAAAAGATAAACATACGACTGCTTCAGGCAGCGCGCCGGTCATCCTTGAGTACCCGACTTATTTCGATGTGATCGAGAAAGCAAGGGTCATGAAATCATGCAGGGATGGAAGAAAGCTCATAATCATCTCCAATAAGATCGATAGAAGGCTTCTTGATCTGCTGCTGGACGACTATGAGGTGTTCGACAGCTTCCCGGGCGATGAGGAGCTTGGGAAGGGGAGTGCATCCGGAAGCCATGCATGCGCTCCAAGATTCACAGCAAAGGAGGAGGCTGTGATAAAAGAGATGGGCTTTGCAATGGGGCTAGGAGAGATAGCAGCCAGCCTCGGGCTCAGCGCGAGGAGCATCAGGCGCATAAATGAAAAGCTGCTTGAGAAGACCCGTCTCGAGTCAACCAAGCAGCTATATCTCTTTGCGTTCGGATATATCAGTATTCGCAGCTCTTCACATACCTTGGGTATGGAATGACGTCCCTGATATTCTCCATGCCTGTAACATACCTTACAGCACGCTCGAATCCAAGGCCGAAGCCTGCATGAGGAACAGAGCCGTACTTCCTGAGATCCAGGTACCACCAGTAGCTCTTAGGATCCATTCCAAGCTCCCTGATCCTGCTCTCAAGCACATCGAGCCTGTACTCCCTCTCGCTTCCTCCGATGATCTCGCCGAGCCTTGGAGCAAGGACATCCATTGCCCTTACGGTCTTTCCATCCTCGTTGAGCTTCATATAGAAGGCCTTGATCTCCTTCGGGTAGTCAGTGACGATGACAGGTCTCTTAGCGATTACCTCTGTCAGGTATCTCTCATGCTCGCTCTGGATATCGGAACCCCAGTGCACAGGGAACTCGAACTCGCTGTTGTGCTTCTCGAGATTCCTGATAGCTTCTGTGTATGTCATATGCTCGAATGGGCTTGTGATTACATGCTCAAGAGTCTCCTGGACCCCTGGGAGCACGAACTTCGAGAAGAAATCCATATCCTCCTGGTTCTTGTCGAGAACGGTCTTGAAGATATGCTTGAGGAATTCCTCTGCAAGGTCCATGTCGCCTTCGAGAGTGCAGAATGCCATCTCAGGCTCGATCATCCAGAACTCTGCAAGATGCCTTGTAGTGTTGCTGTTCTCAGCCCTGAAGGTCGGTCCGAATGTGTAGATGTTCTTCATAGCCAGTGCATATGACTCGCCCTCGAGCTGTCCTGAGACAGTGAGGTTGGCCATCTTGCCGAAGAAGTCCTTCGAGTAGTCGATCTTCCCATCCTTGGTCCTTGGCGGGTTCTCCATGTCAAGCGTAGTTACCTGGAACTGCTCGCCTGCGCCTTCGCAGTCGCTTGCTGTGATAAGCGGAGTGTTGACATAGATGAAGCCCTTCTCCTGGAAGAAGGAATGCACGGCATAAGCCATCGTGTTCCTGACTCTCGTGACAGCACCGAAGAGGTTTGTCCTGGCCCTGAGATATGCCTTCTCCCTTAGGAACTCGACTGTGTGCCTCTTCTTCTGCAGCGGATAATCGAGAGGGCACTCACCGACAAGCTCAAGCTCCGTTACCTGGAGCTCAACGCTCTGGCTGCCCTGGGATTCGACGATCCTTCCGGTAGCGATCACTGAGCATCCTGTGGTGATGCTGTCAAGGAGATTATTATTCTGGAAGACCGCTTTGTCTATTACAGCCTGGAGTCCCTTCAGGCATGATCCATCGTTGATTTCAAGAAAGCAAACGTTCTTGCTGTCTCTCTTGGTCCTTACCCATCCCTCTGCCTTGACGATCTCATCGCTAGGCGTGGATGCAAGCAAACCCTTGATTCTTACGTCCATTTGATAATCTCCTTGTCGAACATTATCAATATTTAGCTGATAATCGTCAATAATGCGAAATAACTACGCGAAATGAGCTGTTTTTGGCAAAATAGTGATAATTGGTTATGCCAATAGCATCATTTTGATATTAAAATCTCACAATGATGCATATATGCGCAATAAATCATACGGAGGCAATCGATGATCCATTACGTTATCCTGACCACAGGAAGCTGTGGCAACTGCTATGCTTTCTATGACGGGGAAAGAACGGTGCTTGTCGATGCAGGAGTCACGTTCACTAAGCTCTCAAGCCAGCTTGAGGCCCACGGCATTCCTCTTTCCAGCCTCGATTCTCTTTTCATCACGCATCTCCACCCAGACCACTCGAGGGGCGTCGGACCGCTGATGAGGAAGACGCGCATCAGGGCATACATATCGGATATTTCCCATGAAAGGAACCAGGAGGTGATGCTCAGGCAGAGAATCAAGGCTGAGAATCTGAGCCTGTATTCATTCGGCGAGAGCATCGACAGGGGCTCCTTTCATATCACTCCATTCAGGACAAGCCATGACTCTGAGGGCTCGGCAGGCTACTTCATCGGGCATGAGGATGGCAGCTTCTTCCTGATGACGGATACAGGAAGGGTTCCGGATGATGCATTCCAGTATGCAAGGGATGCTGATGTGGAATTCATCGAATCGAACTATGACGATGACATGCTTTCGAATGGCCATTATACAGAAGCGCTCAAGAGGAGAATCAGAGGGCTTTACGGCCATTTGTCAAATAAGGATGCTATTGATTTCGCTTCAAGGACAGCAAGGCATGGGGACTCTGTTTTCTTCATCCATCTCTCGGAGAACAACAACGATCCTGAAATCGTCAGGGAGCTTGCATTCAGCAGGATAAGCTCAGGAATATTCTGCAAGGTGCTTGCAAGAGGAGAGATGACAGAGGGGTTCATTGGATGAAGAGCAGAAAGAAGAAAGATAAGATAACCTATTCCAGCTGCAGAAGGACAAGGAGGCAGGATGGACTGAGGATGAAATGCCTCAGGGAGTATACCTTCCGATCCTTCGCGGATACGCTTGATAGCAGGTTCTCGAAGCATACAGCATACAGCATATTCAGGCAGGGTGCTGAGAGCGAGATGACTTACGGCATGCTCCGCCGCTATGCAAGAAGCGGAGCATCGTATCTCATGCATCTCGGGTATGCCAAGGGCGACAGGATCGCTATCTTCGGCGAGAGCTGCCCGAACTGGATGGCAATGTATCTGTCTATTGCTTATTTCGGGGCAATCGCAGTCCCTATCCTTCCTGATTTCTCGAAGAATGAGGCTGAGGCGATATTGAAGCACGCAGAGGTGAGGGGCGTATGCGTGAATGCAAAGCATTACGCAAAGGTCAGGGATGCCGCTGATGAGCTGGGCCTGGATGTGTTCAGGATGGATGACCTCTTCCATGTAAGGAAGGAGGAGGGGGTATCGTTTGCCGAGCTTGCTGGCTATTCCCTTAAGGATTACAAGGCAAATCCGATGGCCCTTGATGGCTCGGTGCCATCAGAAGGCGACATAGCATCGATAATCTACACTTCCGGTACCACTGGTTCCTCAAAGGGAGTAGTGCTGACCCATATGAACCTCCTGAGGTGCGCGGATCTGAATACAGATGTATACACCAGGATAGGCACTAAGGACAGGGTCCTTTCGATTCTTCCTATGAGCCATGTGTATGAGTTCACCATCGGGCAGCTCCTGCCTATGCTCAGAGGTGCCTCCATTACATTCCTTGGCAAACCGCCTGCAGTGTCAGTGCTTCTTCCTGCTCTCGCAGAGGTCAGGCCCACGATAATGCTGACTGTCCCTCTTCTCATAGAGAAGGTATACAAGTCCGCAGTCGCTCCTGTGCTCAAGGGCAATTCAAGGATAGGAAAGCTCTCAAGGAGCAGGCTATTCTCTTCGTTTGTCTACAGGACAATAGGAAGGAAGGTCCTTTCTACATTCGGGCACAAGATCAAGTTCTTCGGGATCGGAGGCGCTCCTCTCGATAAGGAAGTTGAGGAATTCCTTTACAGAGCGCATTTCCCATATTCTATCGGTTATGGCCTGACAGAGACATCTCCTCTGATCGCAGGGTGCCCTCCTAAGCACAGAAGGCAGAAGCCAGGGTACATAGGAAGGGTAGTCGAGGACGATGATGTGATCCTCCTTGACACCAATAAGGAAGGAGTCGGTGAAATCGCCGTCAAAGGCCCGAATGTAATGCTTGGCTACTATAAGAGGCCCGATCTCGACAAGGAGGCATTCACCCCTGATGGGTATTTCAGGACAGGGGATCTTGGGTATCTGGACAGAAAAGGCATGCTTGCGATCAGGGGAAGGGTCAAGACAATGATCCTCGGACCGGGCGGCGAGAATATATACCCGGAGACAATCGAGACAATAATAAACAATCTCAACTTCGTAGAGGAGTCGCTTGTGGTGCCTGAGAACGGAGGCCTGCTTGCTCTTATCAAGATCGATGTCAACCTTATGGCAGAGAGCATGAAGATCTCGATAGGGGAGGCAAAGGAAGAGGCCAGGAAGTACGTTGCTGAGATCAGGAAGCTTGTCAATAGCCAGGTATCTTCCTACTCCAAGCTCTCGGAGGCTCAGCTGCAGGAGGAGCCGTTCGACAGGACCCCTACGCAGAAGATAAAGAGATTCCTGTATCCCAAGAAGAAGGACGATAAGGAAGAGAAAAGGAAATGATACCGATCCCGTTTGCGATTCCGGTCAAAAGCGGGAATGTGTCTTTCATTTCTCGGATGATTTGATTTATAGTCATACTATGAGCAACAGAAATTCACAGGATGTCAGGATCGAAAGGGTCGATAGCCTTGAGACACCTGCAGAAATAGCATCGAAATACCCTCTCTCGAACGAGGGTTCTGCTTCTATAAGGAAATTCAGGGAGACTGTCAATGCTATAATCAAGGGCAATGACAGCCGTCTATTGGGAATAATAGGACCTTGCTCGATCCATGACCCAGATGCAGCGATCGAGTATGCGAAGAAGCTGAAGAAGCTTGCAGACGAGGTATCGGATGTATTCTTCATCGTCATGAGGACTTACTTCGAGAAGCCTAGGACAACGCTTGGCTGGAAGGGGCTTATCATGGATCCGGACATGAACGAGACATACGATATCTCGAAGGGCCTCATGATTGCCAGGAAGCTCCTGCTCGATATCACTCAGATAGGGCTTCCTGTAGGATGCGAGGTGCTCGATCCTATCATCCCCCAGTACACGGATGAGCTTATGTCATGGTCCAGTATCGGTGCAAGAACCACAGAGAGCCAGACGCATAGGTCCCTTGCATCAGGACTCTCTGTCGCTGTCGGCTTCAAGAACAGCACCTCCGGCGATCTCACAGTCGCAGTCAATGCGGCAAAGAGCGCATCGAAGCCCGCATCCTTCATAGGTATCGAGAGAAACGGTCAGAACGCTATTTACCGCTCAACGGGAAATGACTGCTGCCATCTTATACTGCGCGGCGGTGACCAGGGGCCTAACTACTATGAGGATGATGTGGAGGAGGCTTCAAGGAAGATGGAGGAGCTCGGCATGGATCCAAGGATCATCATCGATTGCTCCCATGCCAACAGCAGGAAGGATTATTCGAAGCAGAAGAGAGTCCTCAGGTCCGTCATCGATCAGGTTTGCTGGGGAGAGAAGGCAATCAAGGGCTTCATGCTGGAATCCAATCTCTTCGATGGAAACCAGAAGATACCTGCAGACCTATGCTGCCTCAGGTACGGAGTATCCGTAACCGATCCATGCATCGGATGGGATGAGACAGAGAAGATCATCCATCATGCAGCAGATCTCCTGAGGAATGCGAAGAAGATGGGAGGGAGGCTCGATATCCTATGAGAGTGATTGTATTTCTGGCAAACGGCTTTGAGGAAGCCGAGGCTATCTGTCCGATTGACGTCTTCAGGCGCGCAGGCCTTGAAGTAGTCATAGCAGGTGTGGGATCGGATGAGATCGAGGGCGCTCATGGCGTCAGGATAAAGGCTGATACGACAGCAGATAAAGCAGATAGGTCAGGCTGGAGCGCTGTCTTCTGCCCAGGCGGAATGCCGGGGGCAGTGAACCTTGCGCAGGACTGGAATGTGAATGAGATACTTATCCATGCGGCCAATGAATCCGTTGTTGCCGCAATATGCGCTTCCCCTGCGGTCGTTCTAGCGCCTCTTGGCCTTCTCAATGGCAAGAACGCCACCTGCTATCCCTCATGCGCAGGATACGCGCCATCTTTCCATTTCCTTGATTCAGGAGTGGTGAAGGACGGTAACATCATAACAGGCAAGAGCGCAGGATGGGCATTCGACCTTGGTCTTCTGGTAGTCGAGTCGCTGCTTGGGAAGGACAAGGCCGAGGAGATAAGAAAGGCCATCTACTACAAGGACTGAATCGATAAGGCTTGGCATTGCTGCCAAGCCTTTTTCCTTCACTGCTTCCTTAGACTGTCCCTTATTTCCCTCAGAAGCTGTATATCCTCAGGCACAACAGGAGGCTTTGCGGATGCTGCTGCCTTTGCCTCTTTCTCTTCCTGTGCCTTCTTCTTCCTGTCAGCCTCCTTAGCGGCTTCCTTGAGCCTGTTTGAGGTCCTGACCACGCAGAAGACGAAGAACGCTATTATCAGGAAGTTCACGATTGCATTGATGAAGTTGCCGTAATTGATCGTAAGAGCAGGATTCTCTTCCGTTGCGGCTCTCAGCACGATAACGAGCTTGCCGAAGTCAACGCCACCTGTCAGAAGCCCGATTACGGGATTCACTATGTCCTTCACAAGGGAATTGACTATTGCGGAGAATGCAGCGCCTACGACTACGCCTACTGCCATATCGAGTACATTGCCTCGTGCAATGAACTGCTTGAATTCAGCTAGAAATGATTTCTTGTCAGACATCTTTTTCCTCATTTGCTTTCAGGATTAATGACAAACTAGCGCAATTTGCTGATAATGTCCACATTGGAGGCTAATATGGCATTTCCCACTACTTATTCACCTTGCCTTGACCAGCATACTACAGAAAAGGCTATCAAGGCCGCAAAGGATATTTTCGAAAAGGAGCTATCGGGAGCTCTTAAGCTCAGCAGAGTCACTAGCCCTCTATTCGTCGCATCAGGAAGCGGGATAAACGATGACCTCAATGGCATCGAGAAGCCTGTGTCCTTCTCTGTGAAGAACCTCGGCGGGAAGCACATGGAGATAGTCCAGTCGCTTGCCAAGTGGAAGAGGATGGCGCTTGCAGATTACCATGTGAAGCCAGGCAGGGGAATCTATACCGATATGAATGCCCTGAGGCCTGATGATGATGTCGATGCCATCCACTCGATCTATGTTGACCAGTGGGACTGGGAGAAGGTAATGGCTGAGGGGGAGAGGAATCTCGAATACCTCAAGAAGACTGTAAGAAGCATCTACTATTCCATAAAGAGGACCGCATTCCTTCTCGAGGAGCTCTATCCGGCTCTCGATGACTACCTTCCTGATGATATCGTCTTCGTCCATACGGAGGACGCGGCGGCTGAGTATCCGGATCTCACTCCAGACCAGAGAGAGTACGAGCTAGCAAAGAAGCATGGGGCTGTATTCCTGATCGGCATCGGATACGGCAATCCTCCCCACTCAGGAAGAGCTCCCGACTATGACGACTGGTCGACTGTAAGCGAAGGAAGCTACCATGGGCTCAATGGGGATATAATCGTATGGGATAGGGTCAGAGAGGCCAACCTCGAGCTCAGCAGCATGGGTATCAGGGTCGATAGCGAGTCTCTATTAAGGCAGCTGAGCATCAGGAATATGGAAGAGCGCAAGGAGCTCTACTGGCATAAGAGGCTCCTTGGCGGTGAATTCCCCCAGACGATAGGAGGAGGAATCGGGCAGTCAAGGCTTTGCATGTTCCTACTTCATAAGGCGCATATCGGGGAGGTGCAGGCATCCGTATGGCCGGATGAGGTAAGAGCTGAGGCCAGGGAGCACGGCGCACCGCTTCTATGATCAAAAGGCCCCCCCCCTCTTCTGATAGGGGGCCATTTCAATCACTTTGCCTTTCTTGCGATCGCTTTGTAGAAATCGACGCCGCCAGGAAGCACATCTATGCTTATGTTCTCATTGAGTGCATGTATGGATCTATACTGCTGTTCATCTATCTCAAGCGGAGCAAATCGTATCGCATTGTCTGTGACAGGTGCGTAGAAGGACGCATCCGTTCCTCCAGTCATGGCATAAGGAGTAGGGATCACTCCCGGGAACATCTCCTTGATAGTCGACTCCACAAGGCGGAATGGCTTTCCTGTGTAATCTACTACAGGGTATGCATCGCGGCATGTGTCCTTCACGATCTCTATGCCGTGCTTTTCTGCAATCGGCTTGAGGATCTCATATGTCCTATCGACTCCCTGATGGTGTATGAATCTGATATTAGCATTCACCCATGCCTCCTGAGGCAGTACATTCAGGCCATCGGAGCCCTTGGCCATGGTAAACGCTATAGTCGTCTTGATCATTGCAGCTCCTAGCGGGCTGATCCTAGGCAATAGCGAGTTAAGAAGAGGCGTCAGGATCCTTGCATGCCTGAATACGAAGCCCATCACTCCCGATGTATATGGCCCGAATCTCCTGAACATCTCGATCACTGTCTCATTCATCCTTGCCTTGCATGGATCGTGCTTCTCGATCTCATCCATGAATGCGCCAAGCCTTACAAGAGGCGTGCCTGGAGTAGGGGCAGAGGCATGACCGCCATTGGATCTGGCTATGAACCTGAAGTTGCCGGTGCCCTTCTCAAGGCATCCGATCATGGCAAAGCGACCATTGACTCCCTTCATTGGCTCTGCCTTGATCATTCCTCCCTCATCCAGCAGGAACTGGAGATGGACATTGTTCTTCCTCAGGTACTCAACTGTCTTAGGAGCGCCTGAGCCTGCTATCTCCTCGGTGGATGATGATGCTATATAAAGGTCCACATCGAGCTTCTCGCCTGACTCTATGATCTCCTCTGCAGCCTGCATTATGCAGAAGAGCGATCCCTTTGTGTCGACTGTTCCTCTTCCCCAGACCTTGCCGTCCTTTATTGCTCCTGAGAAGGGAGGATTCTCCCACTTTCCCGTTGCCTCAACGACATCCTGGTGGGACATGAAGAGAATCGGCTCTCCCTTTCCCTTTCCTGGTATCCTGATAAGAAGCGAGGAGTCTATCTCGACTACCTCTGCCTTCGAGAACAGCAAGGGGAAGAGCTCCCTGAGGACAGCATGGAATCTGTCGAACTTCTCCTTGTTGTCCTTTCCCTTCTCGCTTACAGTCTCTACCTGTATCATCCTTGAAAGCTTTTCAGCATATGTTCGTTCTCTGTCTGTCATTGACTTCTCCTAATTCAATCTGTTTTTCCTGTAAAGGATCCATGCCATCACGATGGCGATTGCGCCAACAGGGATCATCAGCATGCTGGTCTGCTTGATTGCTCCTGGGAAAATGATGCATAGCAGGACCATGAAGATAAGAGGAACTGCTGTGATCTTCCAGCTCTTGATGAAGTACTGTGCGGCAAGAGCTCCGAAGAGCGCTGGGAGCACGTTGTCGAATGCTGGCTGAAGCACTGGGTTCGATAGGATCGGCGTGAGAGGAATCAGCAGCAGCACACCTATGAAGATCACGAGCATCGTGACAAGGGATGAGGTTGCGATGGATAGTGTTGATATTATGTCGTTCTCAGGAGTTCCTGCCTCAGTCTGGGCAATCTCCTTTGCGTTGAAAGCGCAAGGGAGCTTCATATTCACGATGTTTCCTGTGATGAATGCCAGATAGGAGCCTCCAGCACCAAGCAGCGGTACGTAGATCAGGAACTCAGCTATGCATGAAGGAAGGTATATAGGTATGACTCTTGCGATTCCCTTAAGATACCCATTCCAGTCCACATGCGCCTTCATGATTGAGCCGAAGATGAATGGAATGGCAAACATGAGCACAAGGCCCATGAAGCACATCATCCTTCCTGTCCTATGTATATCGTTTTCGTATTCAGTGTAATCGAATCCGTCCATACCTGCCTCCTTATAGGGATACGATGGCAGCTGCGGCCATTGCGATAAGCATTGAAAGGGCGAGCGAGAAGCTCTCCAGCGCCTTTATGCTCTTCTTCCTTGCCAGGTATTCCAGCACTGCCATAGTCAGGGCAGCGACAGCTGCCGTGGCAATAGGAACGAAATCGGAAAGAGAGGAGTTCACGAGCCTTGCAATGTACGATCCTATGAATGTTGCGCACATTCCGATGAACATCGCCACCATTGCCCAGTCGGCAAAGCTCTTTCCTTCCTTCTTCACTCCGGTCTTCGATCTGCAAGCTCCCGAGTATCTCTTAAGGAAAAGCACTGAGAATAGGCATCCGAAGCATATTCCCGTAGTCATCACCATGACAATGGTCATCAGCGCATCGATATTGAGCGAATCTGCCTTCAGCTCCATTCCCATCGCCTGCGATGCAGCCTCTGCGGCAATTGCTTCATACTGGAGGTTTCCTACAACTGAGAGCCTGAACCAGGAGATAGGCACTCCAAGGGAACCCGATAGGGCGATGACTCCAAGGAGAATCGAAACGGCCGGAAGCACTGTGAATAGAGCAGAGCTTGTTATTGCCTTCCTGAGGACCTTCCTGTCCATGCCGATCTTCATTCCAGCTCTGTAGCTTTTGATGATGAAGATGAAGCAGCATGCTGCGATGAAGAGCAGGACGGCCATTACGATCAGATAAAGAATGCCTGAATTGGCGAGCTTCAGATAATCGTTCATTGTTACCACCTCGGCTAAATTGTAGCACAATAGGATAATCATGGCTCTCAGGAAGCGAAAAGTTATTGCAAGCTGCCTTGCATGGTGCTCAAATAGCAGATATGAGACTATGCGTACAGAATGGCGGTTTGTTCGAGAGATGCTCCATCGAGGAAACCTATAGGATTATAAGCAGGGCAGGCTTCGACTCTGTCGATTACAATATGGATAACGCCCTAACGGCATCTGAGATCAGATCAGGCGTAAGGACAGAGTGGTTCACGGGAAAGGAAGATGACCTCTATCGCTTCATTGGGCCAGCATATGATGCAATCATAAAAAACGGCCTGGTCGTCAATCAGATACATGCTCCGTTTCCAGCCTATACTGGCAATGAGGAAATGGACAGG
>JAXFQZ010000023.1:0-4897 GCA_034178685.1 Candidatus Ornithospirochaeta sp.
CCTGGTGGCCATGGCAGGGTGGCCATACCCGTTCCCATCCCGAACACGGAAGTAAAACGCCCTCGCGCCGATGGTACTGCGGCTTGTCCGCGGGAGAGTAGGTCGCTGCCAGGTTTCCTTTGAATCCCATGCCTCTTGGCATTGTATATATAAACCGGCCTCAAGGGTCGGTTTTATTTTTGCCTGAATGCGTCTAGATTGCATTTAAACGCGTTTGCTTTGATTCATTGCATAATTTCCAGAATACTCTTTCTGAGTGCGTCTATGGCCCTTTTTGTGCAGTTTCCTGTAAATATGGAATAATAAAGCAATAAGCTGCTTTCAGTTATTCCTGGCTATATCGTTTTCTTCATGCCCTGCATCTCTTTGATTCAAGATGACTTTCGGCTATTTTATGGATTTTCATCGATGCTCTCTTATGTGCAATTCATTGGCATCTCTCCCTGTATTCTTTTTTGGTTCTTCACGGAAAGTTCGGGGATGAAGAGATGAATTGAAAAAGAGAGCATGTAAGTTCTAAAGTTAGTTCGACCAAAAACAAAACAATAGGACTAGAACATGCTCGCAGACAAAGATATCTCAATCCACCTTTCATGCCAACAGTTTGAATGCAACAGTTTTGAAATCAGTCCAATGAATTCAGTGCTGAAGTTCGAGAGTACCCGCACGGGTTCGGATGAAACCTGTCCGCACTGCGGAGGCAAAGTGCATGTCTACGACAACGGGAGGATGATGCTGAAGGACATGCCGCTGTGGCACGGGGTTCCTCTGAACCTGGATGTCAATCACCACAGGTACAGATGCACTGTCTGCGGCAGAAGCTTCAGCGAGGACATCTGCATGAGGTATCCCGGTACCCGAATCACCTACAGGGCTGCCAAGTGGGTGCAGGAGCTGCTGCGCTGGCATCTGCCGGTCTCGGCTGTGCATGAAATCACAGGCTTCCACTGGGACACTATCAGAAGAATCCATGAATCCGTGATGCAGGAGGCTCTGGACTGGAGGCACAGGGAACTGCAGGACAAGGACCACAGGCCAATGTATCTGGCAATCGACGAGTTCGCAATCCACAAGGGCCACAGGTATGCAACATGTGTGATGGATCTTGCCGAGGGTGACATCCTGTGGGTGGGAAAAGGAAGATCCAAGGCTGACTTCGCGAGGTTCTTCGATGAGATTGATCTTGACTATCTCTCTGAAGTGAAGGCAGTTGCCATGGACATGAACGCCTCCTACAACATCCTTGTCGAGAAACATCTTCCGCATGCGGAGATTGTGTATGACCGCTACCACATGCAGGCCCAGTTCGGCAAGGATGTGCTCGGGGTGGTGAGACTCCAGGAGGCAAGGGAGCACAGACGGCAGTCAAGGGAACTGGCGGATGCATCGGAACAGGAGGAGAACCCTGTTCAGCGCAGAATGCTGAGGGATGAGGCAAGGCGGCAGAGCCGACTGTACTCCACACTCAAAAGCTCCAGATGGACATTTCTTGCAAACGCAGACAACCTTTCTCCGGAAAAGGCGGAAAGGCTCAATGGCATCCTGGACAGCCACAGTGACCTTGCCCTGTGCTACGCCATGAAAGAAGAAATGTGCAGCCTATTCGAACTCAGGAATCCTGATGAGGCAAGAAGAAGATGGACTGACTGGTTCGAAGGGGCCAGGGCCAGCGGAATCCCCGCTCTGGTAAAGTTCGCCGAGCTGAAGGAGAAGCGTCTTGACGGTCTGGTCGCACATGCGAGGCACAACATCAGTACCGGTAAGCTTGAAGGTTTCAACAACAAAATTAAGGTCGCCAAGAGAATCGGCTACGGCTACAGGAATGAGGAGTATTTCTTCACCCTCATCAGGTACATGTCAATTCCTTCCGTCAGAGCTCAATCCCCGAGAAAAACGTGAAGAGCCTCTTTTTTTCATTCTTTTTTCCCTATCCCTCTTTATAAATATACTTATTTGTAATATATTCTTTAACCGCAATGATTAAGAAGAATGAACATATTAGGAATATAGCTATTATCGCACATGTAGACCATGGCAAGACAACGCTTGTTGATGCTCTATTCAGACAGAGCGGAATCATCGGCAAGGATGTAGCCCAGGATAGGGTGATGGATAGCGGTGCCATCGAAAGGGAAAGGGGTATCACTATCAGCGCAAAGAACTGCGCTATCCACTGGAATGGCGTTAAGATCAATATCATAGATACTCCGGGCCATGCTGACTTCGGCGGTGAGGTAGAGAGAGGACTTTCGATGGTGGATGGAGTCGTTCTTCTATGCGATGCTGCTGAAGGTCCACTTCCCCAGACCAGATTCGTGCTTGAGAAGGCTCTTGGAAAGAAGCTTCCTGTAATAGTGGTCATCAACAAGATCGACAGGCAGGATGCTAGGCCTGAGGAGGTCCTCAATGAGGTGTATGACCTTCTGCTTGAGCTAAGCGATGATGAGAGCATGCTCGATGTACCTGTCTTCTATGCCAATGGTAGAGCCGGGATCTGCTCAAGGAGCCTTGATGACATGAAGGACAACATGCACGAGCTTCTTGATGCCATTCTTGAATATATACCAGCTCCTACGTACGATGATGAGGAGCCTTTCCAGATGCTTGTGTCGGATCTTTCCTATTCGGATTTCCTCGGACGCCTTGCTGTAGGAAAGGTAATCAACGGAACTGCAAATACCAATGATACTCTCATATGCATCAAGGAAAATTCCCAGGAACAGCTCAGGGTAACGAGGCTGCAGTCATATGATGGTCCGACATTCAGGGATACAGACAAGGTCGAAAGCGGTGATATAATAGTGCTATCAGGCGTTAATGACGTTTCTATCGGAGATACGATATGCACAAAGGAAGAGATTAAGGCGCTGCCTAGGATAAAGGTTGATGAACCTACCGTATCCATGCTCTTCATGAAGAATATATCTCCGCTTGCTGGCAAGGAAGGAAAGGCCGTGACAAGCGCCAAGATCTGGGAAAGGCTGCAGAAGGAAGCGCTCAGGAATGTCTCCATACGCATTGAGAAGAACATGGATGATACCTTCACAGTAAAGGGACGCGGAGAGTTCCAGATGGCCATTATCGTCGAGGAGATGAGAAGAGAGGGCTTTGAGCTATGCGTTGGAAGGCCTCATATAATCTTCAGGACCGATGAGCAGGGAAGAAAGACAGAGCCTATAGAGTACGTGCTTGTTGATTGCCCAGAGGAATTCTCCGGTACTGTCATGGAGAAGCTCGGCAGAAGGAAGGCGATCATGAGCGATATCACATATACTGCAGGCAATAGGGTCAAGATCAGGTTCGAGATACCTGCCCGTGGCCTTATCGGATTCAGGGATGAGTTCATGACTGATACTAAGGGATTCGGGATCATGAACAGCTATATGAAGGGATACGAGCCATACAAGGGCGATTTCCCTGATAGGCTATCTGGATCTCTTGTATGTGATCGTGCAGGTAACGCAGTGGCTTATGGCCTATGGGAGCTTGAGGACAGAGGAAGGTTCTTCATTGTCCCAGGAGATCCTGTGTATGAAGGAGAGGTCATCGGAGAGAGGAACAGGGAAGGGGATCTGCTTCTCAATCCTACCAGGACCAAGAAGCTTACGAACCTGAGAGCATCCGGAAAGGATGAGGCTGTTACGCTTACTCCAGTCATGAAGCCGACTCTTGAGCAGGCAATCCAGTTCATCAAGGATGATGAGCTAGTGGAGGTTACTCCTCAGTCTATCAGAATGTGCAAGAGGATTCTGGATAGCCAGCAGAGAAAGATATTCAATAACAGAGGTGAAATACCATCTTATCTGTTAAAGTAGTATTTAGAAATGATATCATAAGAATATATGAGCCTTACAATAATCATATTATAAGGCTCTTTATTTTTATATTTATTAATTTTAACTTAGTAAATAAAGTATATATAAATATATAAAATTATATAACTATGATATCTTATCAATATCTAAATATATAGGAGCATGATCGGATCCATATATTTCCTTATAAATTCCGGCGTCCTTTAGAATCGGTTTCATATCATTGGATGCAATGAAGTAGTCTATACGCCATCCTATGTCCTTCTCCCTGGCCTTGAGCATGTAGCTCCACCAGGAATAAGCTCCTTCCTTGTCAGGGTAGAAATACCTGAAGGTATCGATGAAGCCATTATCCAGAAGCCGCTGGAAGCTCTCACGTTCCTGGATGGAGTATCCGGCGTTTCCTTCGTTTGACTTAGGATTCCTTAGGTCTATAGGCTTATGTGCGACATTGAGGTCTCCTGTCATGATGACGCTCTTTCTTTTTGCCAATTCCGAAAGATGATCCTGCAGTGCCTTGTCGAACGACAGCCTGAAGTCTATTCTGGCAAGCTCCCTTTGGCTATTCGGCACATAGACGCATACGAAGAAGAAGCTGCTGAATTCCAGCGTGATGACTCTGCCTTCATGGTTGAAGATGTCATCTGCAAGTCCATACGAGACCGAAACAGGTTTCTCTTTGCTTAAGACGGCAGTACCGCTATATCCCTTTTTATCTGCGTGCGATGAGTATATATGGTATCCAGGTGCATCAAGTGCGAATACGTCCTGGGATGCCTTTGTTTCCTGCAGCGCAAGGATATCTGGATTCTCTCTGCTTACGAAATCCATAAAGCCCTTATTCAGGCAGGATCTTATGCCATTTACATTCCAACTGATGAGTTTCATGTGGATATGATAGAATGTTTACGTATTATAAACAATAATTGTTTTTTATATAGATATTGATTGGATATCAATAAGAATATAGCGAAATAACTGTATAAAAGCTATTTAAAATATATCAGTATTTAGTGAAATATTAATAAACACTATAAATTTACTTGTAATAATACTTATATAAATATAAAATAAATATTAAA
>JAXFQZ010000028.1:0-6469 GCA_034178685.1 Candidatus Ornithospirochaeta sp.
ATAGGATCCTTCTCCTGTTCCTTGCGCATAGATAGCAGTTGAACTCGCCATTGAAGGATTCAGGGTACTGCTTCTCATCAAGCATCGTGAAGCCGATCCCGAGATCCTCGAAGTATCCGTAAAGCCTTTCCCTGTATTCCTCGGGAATCGGATGCTCTATCCAGTTGATCATCAATGCATCGATCCTGTAATCGACTGGCAGCCATTTTCGCCTCAGTGATAGGGCAAGTGCAAGGGCAAGCGAGTCCTTCCCTCCGGAAACTGCCAGAAGGACCCTGTCATCAGCCTGTATCATGTTGTATGTATTTATTGTCTTTCCTACGCCTTTGATGAATCTCATGACCCATGGAGGTATATCGCCTTTGATGAGATCCCTATAGCTCAGCTTCTCATTCTCCATTCTCTATCTCCCAGAAGCATTTCAGGGCTTCTTCCTCTGGAATGGCTTCTGGAAGATATAATGCCACTTTTCTGAGCGTATGTTCAAATACCCCTGATGAGAAAACGCTCCTTGTCTCCTTGCTGTCCCTGATTGCCCCATCCTTCGAGAGCAGAGGAATCCCTGTCTCGAAATGTATGGGCTCTGGAATGTCTATGATAACTTCATGCTCCTTCAGCTCCGGGTGATGAGGAAGCAGATCCATATAGATCCTTCTCTCTATCGAAAGACGCCCTGAAAGAAAGCCCGCATTCCTCTCTATGAATCCATCCTCATCGTAGTCCTTGAATGCCTTCCTTTCGAGAAGCCTGTTATGCTCGACCATGTCAATAAGCCTGAATGGCTCGAAATCCGAGTGCTTCCTGTAGAGATCCGCAAAATCGTAATCATCCAGTATGTATAGATCCCCGGCTTCTATCTCGCCTTCCTCAAGGGCCAGGAGCATTGCCTTCTTGATCATTGCTGTCGCGCTCCTGACTCCCTTATGCCAGTAAAGGTTCCTGTATAGGATGTACTTGCTGAAGAGAAGGTACTCGACAAGGCTCATTGCCTCCTCATCGAGCACTATGCGTCCGCCGGCAAGGAATAGGGAGGAGATAATGAAGTCTGTATCCTGACGGCCATATGGAAGTCCTGCGAAGAAAGCATCGCGCGATAGGTAATCCATCTTGTCCGGATCGAGAGTGCCTGAGAGTATCGACCTGTATATCCCCGTCTCCTCATCTTCTGCGCTTCTCCTGGTATCTATTATCGAGGCAACCATCTCAGGATCTGCGCCAGCAGAGACTATGGCCTGCCTTAGGTCCCCATCCCTCAGGATCATCCTTGCTGCTATTTCCTCATGTTCTTCCAGAGGCAGCTCCTTTAGGGAGTGCGCGTATGGGAAATGCCCTATATCGTGCAGGAGGCAGGATGCGAGAAAGCTCATCATGCCCTTTCTGGTGAATGGAAGCTCCTCGGATTTCCCTGAAAGCGACAATAGGATTTCCCTTCCAAGGTAATAAACTCCGATTGAGTGGTCGAGCCTCGTATGGACGGCCCCTGGGTAGATGTGGAACGCAGGTCCGTTCTGCTTGATCCTCGAAAGCTTCTGCACATCCTCGATCCCAAGCAGGTTCTTGAGCTCTGCTGTGAATTTGACATTCTGCCAAAGAGGATCCTTGACTGAATGCGTGAATCCGTAGCTCAGCAGATCCATGGCCTCTATTCTCTTCATATTCCATTTCTCCTCTGCTTTTCTTATAGGACGCTATGGAAGAAAGGACTATCAAAAACAGCAGCAATGAGCAATAATCTGATTATGCATAGGCTTGCTTCCATTATTCTTGTCCTTTTAATGCTCCAGGCGCTGCCTGCTGCCTCTGCGCCTGTATCCAGCATAATCGGAAGGGTGCAGGTAAGCATAAAGCCAGGAAGCATATCGGAGACCGTCCTCAATGCGATCAATGAGCCCTTTACCGATGAGTGGCTCGAGAAGTATGCAGACTCATCCCTTCTCTTTGCCTCTGCCGCAGCCCCGCTCCTGCAGTGCCTGCCTCTCTCGAATGCTATAATAGGGGAGGAGAGGAACGGAAGCGTTGCGGTCCTGAGCCAGGATACAGGCACAGTGCTGTCCTTCTCGTTCAGGGAAGGAAGGATAGTGAGCGTGTATCCCGGCACTTGATCAGATCAGGCTCTCGAATCTATCAAGAAGGCCCGAGAACTTCTCTGTTGCCTTCCTCACAGGCTCAGGAGTCCTCATGTCGACACCTGCCTTCCTGAGCGAATCTATAGGGTATCCTGATCCTCCGCTCCTGAGGAATGAAAGATAATCGTCCCTTTCCTTATCTCCTCCTCTGAGCACCCTTTCGGAGAGTGCCATCGCTGCAGATATCCCAGTCGAGTACTTGTAGCAGTAGAATGCCCTGTAGAAATGAGGGATCCTGAGGCATTCGAGATCGCTTTCAGGTTCAAATTCCATGATAGGCCCGAAGTACTCCTCCAGCAGTCTCCTATAGGTCTTTCTAAGCATATCGATCGTCACAGGCGTGCCTTTCTCTGCCTCCTGATGGATGATGAGCTCGAACTCTGCGAACATAGTCTGCCTGAAAAGCGTTGCTACCACGTCGTCGAGCCTCTTAGCCACAAGGTATGCTTCCTCCTCCTTGCTGCCGCTATGGGCAATCAGATACTCTGAGAGCAGGCATTCGTTGAATGTGGATGCAACCTCTGCCTCGAAGATCGTATAGCTGTAGCACATGAACGGGTTGTTCCTTGCAGAGTAGTACGAATGCATCGAGTGTCCGCCTTCATGGATCAGCGTGAATACGGAATCGAGGACCTCATCCTGGAAGTTGGTGAGGATGTAAGGGTTTCCGATGTATCCTCCTGCAGAGAATGCGCCGCTTGTCTTTCCCTTGTTCTCATACCTGTCAACCCATCTGTCATCCAGAAGCCCCTTCCTGAGAACCGATGTGTACTCATCGCCCAGCGGCTTGACTGCCTCTGTTATGATATCCACAGCCTCTCTGTAAGAATGCGCAGACTTCACAGGCCTTGCCATCGGCATGTATGCATCGTAATGCCTGAGCTTCTCCTTCCCCAGCATCCTTGCCTTCAGTTCATAATACCTATGGAGGGCAGGGAAGGCATCGTGAACGCTCCTGATGAGGCTTGTGTACACGCTCTCTGGCACCTTATCAGGGAAGAGAGCTTTCTCAAGCGAGCTTCTGAAGCCTCGTGCCTTGGAGATGAAGATATCATTCTTCACCGATGCGCCATATAGCCTTGCAATCACATGCTGATGCCTGTCGTATTCACCGTACAGCCTGCTGTATGCTTCCTTCCTGATGCTCTCATCCTCTGATCGTATGAACCTTGCATAGGTTGCATGGGTAAGCTTCTCGCCATTGACCGAACCGAAGTCAAGATCTATGTCATTGAGGTCGTCAAAGGCATCGGAAGGAGATGAGGAAACAGGTGAGTAGAGGCTGAGGATCCTCTCCTCCTTCTCCGATAGTATATGCTCCCTGTATCTCCTGCTTTTCCTGATGTATACCCTGAACTCCCTGAATCTCGGTTCCTTCAGGCATGATGAGATCATTTCCTCAGGTATCGCCATAAGCTCAGGATCGAAATACGAGAGCTTCTCCGAGAATTCGGAATTCAGCTGCTCGGAAAGCCCTGCTCTCATCTGGACCTCTGCATTGGAGCTATCCGCTGCGTAGCATAGGAAAGCCCATGATCCGAGCTTCTCCAGCTCCATGTATACGTCCCTCAGGTAGCACATAGCGCTGTAAAGGGAATCCGAGCTGTCTGAAAGATGCCCCTTGAATGACTGTGCTTCCTTAAGCCTCTTCCTAAGGGCCTTCATCGATTTCTGCCACTTCTCAGGGCTTTCCGATAGCGCGCTGAGGTCCCATGTGTCTTCTATTCTCTGCTCCGATCTCTCCATATCATCATCCTTCTATCAGCTTCCTGATTTTCCTCACGGCCTTTCCCCTATGCGAATAGAGGTTCTTGCCAGCATCAGGCAGGTCCGTGAAGCTGCACCCTGCCTCATCCGATAGGAACACCGGATCGTAACCAAATCCGCCATTCCCCTCCGATGGATGCTCTGCGATTTTCCCCAGAGCTTCCTCCTGGACTATGTATCTCCTGTTCTCTGAAAGAATAAGAACGACAGCAGATACAAAGCACGCTCTTCTGTTCTCGACGCCCTCAAGCTTCTCGAGAAGAAGCATGTACTTTTCCTTTGAGCTCAGCTTTCTTTCAGCAGTGTCGCCGAACCTTGCTGTATGGATTCCCGGGCCTTTGCCAAGCGCATCAACGCAAAGCCCTGAATCATCGCTGATTACAGGGGCCTTCACGATGCTGTAAAGGGCCTCTGCCTTTATCAGAGCATTCTCTATGAAAGATTCTCCGTTCTCATCAACGTCGAATTCGATTCCCTCTTCCTTTGGAAGCACGATCTGGTAGCCCGGTCCGAAGAGCTCCTCCATTTCCTTCTTCTTGTGCTCATTGCCTGATGCGAAATAAAGCTTCAATGTCATTCTCCTGTTTCTTATCCACCTAATAGTAATCCAGAAAAAGCCTGAAAGGGTAGTGCATTGGAACCTTTCAATGCATGATGGCCTGACTGAGTGCGGTCTCTGTATCCTTGACTGCGCTTGCAATGGTCGAACGCGATACGCTTATGATATCCGCAAGCTCACGCTGCGTGAATCCTCTCTCAGCCTTTGCTATGTCGTTCCTCCTCTTCCTGTATGCCTCCTGAAGCCTTGAGTATGTATCCATCAGTTCCTGGTGCTTCTCGCTGCTTGCCTCGAAGAATAGCCTGTTCTCTATTCTCTTCATCATCTTCCAGTGCCTTGCGGCGACTCTTCTGTTCTTCTCGATCCTGTCATTGTCGCGTATCCTCTCGAGGTTCATCTTCCTTTTCATGTAGAACTGCGATATCGAAAGAGAGTCGACCCTGAGCACACGTGATACTCCTGCGATGAACCATGGATCCTCATGGTCTGGAAGAGTCAGCAGGAAGAGCAGGAACTGCCTTCTTCGCCTCCTGCTTGCAAGATACGCTGAGAGCCATTTCTCGGCATCCGTTCCCTCCTCAAGATCCTTTCCCGGGATGTATCCTGAGATTGCCTCTATCGATTCGCCGAGGCTTAGGTTCTCGATCGAGACCCCATTCTCCGAATGGTAATCGCATATTGGCTCCTCTTCCGTGTATAGTCCCGATATGCATTCCTCTGCCGTCTCGCTTAATTCCTCTGTCCTTGTCAGGAGGGATTCGTCATGCTTCTTCTTCAGCAGCGTCAGCGACCTGTATCTGCAGATTGAGCTGAAATAGGCCATGAAGCTTGCATGGCTTATTGCATACGTCTCGATGAATCTATCTATGCTGCTGCAGTTCTCGATATAGAATTCCGCTGCATCATCTGCCGACAGGAATACGTTCCTTATTGGCAGTAGATACAGCAGGAGGGATACTCTTTCCCTAAGCTGCGTCCTCAGAACCTCCTTCTCCTCTCCCTCCTCAAGCGAGTTGAAGCGAAGCACCTTCTCTGTTAGCTTCCTGTCCTCTTCCTCTGTGAAATACCTGTAATCCATAGAATCCTCCTGCATTCCCTATGCAAGAACAGTGCCATGTGAGGAATGTGAGGTTTTTGATTAAATCATTTCATTGGAACGGAATAGGTTAGGTATATGATTATATTTTAGACATATGGTAAAATATGATGGTCTGTCAATAGAAAAGCCGGCATTTCTGCCGGCATGTGCTACTTTGCTTCGATCAGGTTCCCATAGGCTCCGATGATCTTCGGATCTGTGTTGCTTATGACGTTATCCTTATCGACGATTACTTCCTTGACTCCCTTCATGGATGGAATCTCATAGCTGATTCCCAGCATCAGGTTCTCGACGATGCTCCTGAGGCCTCTTGCACCGGTCTTCTGGTCGAAGGACTTCTGTGCAATCGCATCGATTGCCTCATCTGTGAAGGTCAGCTTGATGTTATCGAGGGAATAGGAAACCTCGTATTGCTTTATGATGGAGTTCTTAGGCTCTGTGATGATCCTCTTCAGATCGTCCTTCGTAAGGTTGTTGAGAGTCACGTGGATCGGAAGCCTTCCGATGAACTCAGGAATGAGCCCGAACTTCACAAGGTCATCAGGATGGAGCTCCTTGTAAAGAGCCGAAAGGTCCTTTTCCTCAGAAGACTGTATCAGCGCACCGAAGCCCATCGACGATGTCGCAACCCTCTTCTCGATAACCTTGTCCAGACCGACGAAAGCTCCACCGCAGATGAATAGGATGTCCTTTGTGTTGATCTTGAGCATCTCCTGGTTAGGATGCTTCCTTCCTCCCTGAGGCGGAACTGAAGCGACTGTACCTTCGATGATCTTCAGCAGAGCCTGCTGTACGCCTTCGCCAGAGACATCCCTGGTGATAGATACATTCTCACCCTTCTTTGCGATCTTATCGATCTCATCGACGAAGATGATACCGTGCTCAGCCTTGCTGATATCATAGTCAGCTGCCTCAATG
>JAXFQZ010000070.1:0-6952 GCA_034178685.1 Candidatus Ornithospirochaeta sp.
TGATAGCATCAGCAACCTTGGAAAGTACGGGATTGGCTTTCTCGAGCCTCTTCTCTCGTTTCTTGAAAGCAATGATCTTGCTGATATGGAAACGGGCTTCCATTCAATAGATGGCAAGAAGCTTACTGTAAGCATAGTAGAGCGTGAGCTTGCCAGCGTCCCTGAGGTCTGGGAGGTGCATAGGAAATACATAGATGTGCATCTTGTGCTATCAGGGGATGAGAGGATCGCTTTGGCCGATGAATCGGAGCTGGAGCTTGCCGAACCTTATTCCGAGGATAAGGATGCCGCCCTATACAGGGGAAAGATAGGAAAGGGAACCTATGCGGATGTCGCAGAAGGCAGCGCTATGGTGATAATGCCAGGTGAGATACACATGCCGAATATCCCTCTTTCAAAGGGTGTGTCGAGGAAGGCTATATTCAAGATCCTCATTGAAGACTGGATCTGATGGCATCATCCATGGCTTCCAGTTCCTCCTTCGAGTGTATATAGTGTCCGCTATGGATGGTAATCACCGATGCTGAGTGCTTCGATGCAAAGGCCATTATGCCATCCTCAGGGGCCATCAAGTCCCCATCACCGCGTATGATGGTGGTGGGTATGTCCCATTCTCTTTCCTTCTCCCTTACGTAGCATAGATACTTCCAGGAGAGAGTCTCGCCGTAGGATGAAGCAATCTCTCCCTTTTCCCTCAGCTCGGATTCGGTGATCCCATCCGTTTCCATCATGTGCATTATCAGGCCCTCCATATCCAATACCGGGGATATGAGGAATGCCTTCCTGATTCTCTTCTTCCCAAGTGAATTGACTGCAAGGAATGCTCCTATGCTTACAGCTATGAGATCGACGTTGCTGTAGCCCCTTGATGCTTTATCAAATAGACGGGGGAACTCAGACTCTGCATCCCATGGCGTTGATGCCGAGTATTCGATTCCGATGATATCGGAATCGGGAAAGAGCTCTGCATAATGCCTGCTTTCCGAAGCATTGCCTCCCTTCCCATGGATGTATATGACAGCTCTTTCCTTCATCCTGCTGAATCCAAGCGTTCTGTTCTTCATTGAAATGGAATCGGAGCGGTATCCATGATCCAGAAGCTCCTTTTTTGCGGAAAGGAATGAATGGTCAATAGGGAAGCCGAGGATCCTCTCTGCATCCTCGAATGAGAGGACTATCTTTTCCCTTTCATCGTTTTCTATGCATTCCCATAGCTTATCGTATTTGCTCATGCTAATATTCTAGCACATTGGAGGAGAATTGATGGATTTTGGCTTTTCCCCTATCGGGGCTGTATATATTGCCATGCTTCTGATTCCCAATATACTCTGGACGAAGAATCTGCCTGAGGGCTATGAGGAGTCGAAGGCCAAGGAGAACAGGGTGCTCGTTGCATTCGAGAGGACAGGGCAGGTGCTTGTCACCTTCTTCTCTGCAGCCTCTGCGGATATAGCGCTGTTTCCGGAGTATCCGCGTGTGCTTCTTCTTGCAGCGTCTTTTCTTCTTATGGTTCTTTATGAGATTTTCTGGGTGAAGTACTTCAGAAGCGAGAGAAGGCTGGAGGATCTTTACGGGAGCATTCTATTCATTCCTGCTGCAGGCGCTGTGCTTCCTGTCCTGTCATTCCTTCTGCTTTCGATATATGGCAGAAATATCTATCTTCTTGTTTCCGTGATCATCCTTGGAATAGGACACATAGGAATACATGCATCGCATATCAAGGAGCTCCGCCATGATTGATGCCGGTTCTGCATTCGGCAATGACATAAGGAATGCATATGGGAGCAAATGGATCACAATAATGGAATCAGAATCATCGGCTGAGTATCTTTCCTATCATCCTGAATTCCCTGCGCTCCTTTCATAAGGCGCTTCAGAGGATGCTATTCGCTTCCCTCCTGAAGCGGGACAGTGATGCCTCATATGATGATACGCTTGTCTCTCTTTTCCATCTTCTCAATGAGGGCAATGAGACTGCATTCTGGCCATGACTTCGATCCCTTAAGGATGCCTGACCTCAGGAAGCGCATAGAGAAGGATGTGAGGAGCTTCGATCTCTCCCTATGGATAGCATTGTGGATCTCGTAAGAAAGGATATGGAGAATCTCGTTGCGCAGAGGCGCAGCGACGGGGATAATGATGGTGAGATGATGATCGGAAAAAGACTGAGAAAAGCAAGGATCGATTCTGGGATTTCTGCGGAAAAAGCCGCTGAGGCGCTATCCGTAAGCATTGATGCACTCAATGCATGGGAGAGCGGCAAGGAAACGCCAGGCCCTGATATGCTTTCACGCCTATGCTCGCTCTATGGTATTGACGCAGGGATTTTAGAGAAGGACACAGACTGGACTGCAGTCTGGGGCAGGAGATATCCGGTTCTTCTCGAGTATGGCTCCAAGGTTGATACCGAGGAGTATTCCAAGGCCCTGGAGCTTCTTATCTCCAGGCTGGAGGAAGACTATGGATACTCAAGGCGCGATGCGTTCCTTGTGCTGAAGGATATCCTATACAAGGCATGGAAGAGCTAGTCGATCCAGCTGAGGATAAGAGAATCCTCCTTTCTTCCATCAAGCATCCTTGCTATCTTCTCAGCAGCAGCCCTTCCTAGCTCCTCCTTCCTGTGGCCAAGAGAGTAGAACATGTCTGTCAGACCAGTGTTCAGTATGCTCCTGTCGAAGCTCGCTATCTCGGGGACCGGCAGACTGTACCTTCTTGAATCCCTGATCAGGGACAGTGCTGTCTGGTCGTTGTAGAGCACGAGTCCATCATATCCTGAAAGCTTCCTTATTTCCTTTTCAGAGAATGTGATTCCGTCTGCCGCTTTCTCTGTGGTATAGAATCCTGCATACGAGTTCTCAAGTCCTATCCCTGAGCCGATTATCTCCTCTGAAAAGCCCCTGTATCGCATCAGGCCCTGCCTGTCATCGGACTTGAAGATCCCTCCGATTCTTCTGCATCCCTTTGCGATAAGGTGCCTTACGGCCTTTCTTCCGCCTTCTATGTCATCCATTCCGACAACGACTGCATCCTCTAGCTCCGGATAGGATGAATGCAGGAATACGATGGGAATCCCCTTCCTCTGGAGCGCTTCGAAGAGCGGGATATCAGGATTCGGGATGCTGGTCCTTGTTCCTTCGACTATCAGGGCATCTATGTCATCTGAATCCAGGATCCCTGATAGGATGCTTCTCTCCCTCTCTACCATGTTTCCTGTTGCTGCAAGCCTGATGTATATACCCTTGCCTGAAAGGCTTTCCTCTATTCCCCTTATGATGCTGGGGAATATGTAATCGCTGATGTATGTCGAGATGACCTCGACAGTCATGGCCTTCCCCTTCTTCCTGATGCCATGCCTGACATATGTCCCGCTGCCCTGTATCTGGTAAATCAGTCCTTCGCTTCTGAGCACCGCAAGTGCATCCCTTATGGTCTGCCTGCTGGCTCCGTAAGCCTTTGAGTATTCATTCTCCGTAGGAAGCCTTGAGCCAGTGCTGCAGCTTCCGCTCTCTATGCACTTTCTGATATCATCTGCGATTTCCCGGTATCTGGACATGGTGAAAGTATACTGCATTGGCATACAAATTCAATGAGAGCTGATGATTTGTATTGCTTTTTCAAGACCTTTCAGGGGAAATAGTATTCCATATTCAATGAAAAGGAGGGATTTGCACATGCAATTCATTTGAAATCGGCTTTGGATGGTTTAATCTATTGAGGGAGGTCTTTTGATTATGGTCGACAGCGCAATAGGAATCGAATTCGGTTCCACGAGGGTGAAGGCCTGCATGATCGGACGCGATCATAGGATAGTCGCAGAGGGCAGCTATGGCTGGGAGAACAGGCTTGAGAATGGAGTATGGACCTATTCGTACGATGAGATAGCAGTGGCATTGCAGAGATGCTTTGCCTCCCTTAAGAAGGACTACAGAGAGCGCTATGGAGAGACCCTGAGCACATGCTCAGCCCTAGGGATCTCCGCTATGATGCATGGCATGATCGCATCGGATGATGCTTTTTCCCCGATTCTCCCATTCAGGACCTGGAGGAATACGATAACAGGAAGGGCCGCTGCGGAACTTACGGATCTCTTCTCATTCAACATCCCGCAGAGGTGGAGCATCGCGCATCTTTATCAGACATACCTCGAAGACAGGGAGACAGCATCTAGGATAAAGCACGTAGAGACACTTGCAAGCTACGTGCATAGGCTTCTATCGGGAGTGAACGGGATAGGTCTTGATGATGCCTCAGGCATGTTCCCGATAGATCCTGAAACACTCGATTACGATGCAGGAATGGCCTCGAAGCTCAGGGATCTGACTGGCCTTGATGTATTCTCGCTCTTTCCTTCGGTGTATAAGGCCGGCACTGGGTGCGGCCTCCTTACAGAGGCGGGAGCGCTTCTTCTGGATCCTGATGGGGATTTCAGGCCAGGCGTTCCGATGGTACCGCCAGAGGGAGATGCCGGAACAGGCATGGCTGCTACTTGCTCAGTAAGGATAGGAACCGGGAACATAAGCGCAGGCACAAGCGACTTTGCTATGGTCGTCACGGATAAGAAGCTATCCGTTCACAGGGAGATAGATGTAGTCACTACGCCCATGGGAGTCCCTGTTGCGATGGTTCATTGCAATAACTGCACAACGGATATCAACAGCTGGATAAATCTCTTCGGGGAGTTCGCATCCCTTATCGGCGCTGATATCGATAAATCGGAGCTGTATTCCACTCTCTACTCAGCATCTCTCTCAGGAAGCCCCGATGTAAAGGGCCTTATGAGCTGCGGCTACTACTCAGGAGAGGGAGTAACGGACTTCGACAGCGGCATCCCTGTTTTCCTCCATAGGCCGGATGCTCCTGTGCATCTAGGCGATTTCATGAGGCTCCACCTGATGAGCAGCCTTGCAACCCTGAAGATCGGAATGGATATTCTCAGGGACGAGGGCGTCGGATTTGCCCAGATCAATGGCCATGGAGGCTTCTTCAAGACTCCTGAGGCAGGACAGAGGATCATGAGCGCGGCAATAGGCGCACCTGTTTCGGTCATGGAGACAGCAGGGGAGGGAGGCGCATATGGCATGGCGCTTCTCGCTGCTTACTCATCGTGGGGAAATGGAATGAGCCTTGAGGATTACCTTGAGAAGAAGGTCTTTGCAGGCTCTGAGTCCAGGACAGTCATGGCAGGCGATGATGAGGTGAGGGGATTCGATGACTTCATCGGAGAGTATAGGAAGATGCTCTTGATAGAAAGAAAGGCACTGGAGGTGTTCAATGCTTGAGAAACTGAAGAAGGAAGTGCTGGAAGCCAATCTCATGCTTCCTGAAAGCGGTCTTGTGATTTCAACATGGGGGAATGTCTCTGCCATCGACCGTGTATCCGGTCTTGTTGCGATAAAGCCATCTGGTGTTGAGTACAGCTGCCTCAAGGCCGATGATATCGTGATCGTCGATCTTGATGGCAATGTCGTCGAGGGTGACTTAAGGCCTTCAAGCGATACTCCGACCCATGTTGAGCTTTATAAGAGATTTCCTGCAATAGGGGGGATAGTCCATACCCACTCAAGGTGGGCCACTGTATTTGCACAGGCTGGCCTTGCGATTCCTGCAATGGGTACGACGCATGCGGATTATTTCTATGGCGATATTCCTTGCACTGAGGCTCTGACGGATGAGCAGATCAGAGGCGAGTACGAGAAGGAGACAGGAGTGGTGATCGCAGATGCATTCAGGTCGATAGACCCTATGGATGTCCCTGGCGTTGTTGTGAGGAACCATGGTCCGTTTGCATGGGGAAAGGATGCCAGGAACGCTGTCTTCAATGCCATCGTGATGGAGGAGGTTGCATTCATGGACTGGCATGCTATGATGATCAATCCCGATGCAGGCAATGTGCCTCAGGCCCTTCTCGAGAAGCATTACATGAGAAAGCATGGCAGGAATGCATACTACGGCCAGAAGGGCCATAGCTGATTTCCTTCCTCAATCAGGCAAACAATGGTAGGATAATCCCATGAATGACATTATTGAGAAATACATTGATAAGCTGATGACCAGCAAGCCGGATATGCCTCTCTGGAATATCGAATCGATAAAGCAGGGTAAGAAGCCGGCATGGAACTACATCGATGGATGCATGACCTCATCCCTATTGGAGATGTATGCAACGACAGGGGATAGAAAATACCTCGATTTCGTGATCTCCTTCGCAGACTACTACGTTTCGGATGATGGTTCCATCAGGGGCTACGATCCCATGAAGTTCTCCACGGACGATATATCTGAGAGCAGGATACTCTTTGACCTGTACAAGCATACAGGAAACGAGAAGTACCTGAAGGCCATCAAGCTATGCTATACGCAGATCCTGAACCATCCCAGGACCAAGGAAGGGAACTTCTTCCATAAGGCTATCTACCACGATCAGGTATGGCTTGATGGGCTATATATGATGCAGGTCTTCTATACCAGGTACCAGAGCCAGTTCGGAGGCTGCGACTATAGCGATATCGTAAGGCAGTTCTCGAATGTGAAGAGGATCATGTTCGATGAGAAGGCAGGGCTTTACTACCATGGCTACGACAGCTCAAGGACTCTCTTCTGGGCAGATAAGGAAACAGGGCTGAGCAGGAACTTCTGGCTTAGGTCGATCGGATGGTACCTTGTGGGGCTTGTCGATGTCTATAGCTACATGGATGAGAGCGCGGTAGATAGCAGGGAAGTTATTGCTTCTATTTTCCGCACCTCCATCGAGGGCATCCTCAGATACCAGGATAGAGATTCGAAGATGTTCTATCAGGTCCCGAACTTCCCAGGAAGGGAAGGCAACTATCTTGAGACTTCGGGCTCTGCGATGATTTCATACGCAGTCCTCAAGGGTGCAAGACTAGGGATCCTTCCTCCTTCTTATGCGGATATCGGATATGGCATCTTCAAAGGCATTTCAGAGAGAATG
>JAXFQZ010000078.1:0-13503 GCA_034178685.1 Candidatus Ornithospirochaeta sp.
GAACATGCTTGAGACACTCCGTCAGCCAGAGGTCTCGATAGCCTCTCTTGATATCCCAGGGCTCAGCAATTACAGCGATGCAGTGCTTTCGGAGGTCGAGCTCGATATCAAGTACGAAGGATATCTCAGGCGCCAGGAGCAGGAGGTCGAGAGGGCCAGGAGGCAGGAGGGAATAGAGATACCCGATGGCTTCGATTACGACAGCGTCGATGGGATATCGTCCGAATCCAGGGAGAAGTTCAAGGCCATAAGGCCCCATTCCATCGGACAGGCTGAGAGGATATCGGGGGTGCGTGTCTCCGATATAGCAGTGCTTGCAGTTGCAGTAAGGAGCGTTAAGCGTGGATAGAAGCCTGATTGAGAGCGGACTTGAGAGAATAGGGGTCCCATACGACGGAAAGATGATAGATGACCTGGTAAAGTACGTGAACGAGATCCTTCTCTTCAATCCGGTATACAAGCTTGTCGGTGACAAGGATCCCGATGAGATAATAATAAGGCACGTGCTGGACTCAGCCGCAGCGTATCCTGTGTTCATGGAGGAGACCGCAAGCGGCGATACGATTGCCGATCTGGGCTCCGGAGCGGGCTTTCCAGGAATCGTGCTTTCTATTATCATGAGGGATAGGTCGTTCGTGCTCATTGACAGGATGACAAGGCGCATTCTCTTTCTCGGAGGGGCCGTTGCAAAGCTGAAGCTAGGCAATGCAAGGGTGCTTGAGAAGGATGCGAAGGATATTGCGGAGAGATACGATGCCGTTACCTGCCGTGCATTCCATCCGCTATACGATATCGCATCGATGGTCACAAGGATCGTCAGAAGCGATGCGCCGTGCCTCTTCTACAAGGGGCCGAAGGCGAACGCACTCTCGGAACTCGATGTCCTTAGGGGAGAGGGCTACACGTTCTCAGAGAGGATAGTAGGTATAAAGGTACCTTATCTTGATGAAGCAAGGACGGTATGCGTCCTTAGGAATCTGAAGGAAAAATGAAGAAGAAAGGCGGTAAGCTCTCCCTGTTTCTCGGCTTGGTTCTGATTCTCTCAGCACTATTGGTTTCTGCGCTCTGCTATTTACCTGCTGGAGTGCTTAGTGCAATGCCCTTTGCTCCTGAAGCAAGGGCATTCGTCATAAGCTCTCTGTCCATTGTCGCGACAGAGAAGGGCATGCTTGGCTTTGCATCCTTCCTGGGCATCTCAGGGCTTCTCTTCCTTATTTTCAGGAGGCGTAAGCCATTCTCGATGCTCCTTATGCCTCTTCTGGCTTTCTGCTACATCACAATCCTCGTTTACTTCCATCTCAGGACAGGAACAGGCACTCCTGAGGCCCTGATGAGGCATGTGGATCCTGAGAAGCAGACTCTTGTGCTGATATGCTTCATCCTTGAAGCCGTGCTTGTCCTCGTGCTTTCACGCGTCTTTGCGATGATGGACAGGATGTGGAGGAAGAAGCAGGATTTCAGGAGGAGGAAGGCAGAGCATGAGGGCCTGATCCCTACTAAGGAAGAGGAAGAGAAGAGGGCCGAGGAGGAGAAGGAAGAGAGAAGGCAGGCCAGGCTTGAGGCCATGGAAGCCAAGGAGGAGAGGCGCCTGGAGAGGAAGAAGGCCAGGGAGGAAAGGAAGAAGGAAGAGGCGAAGAGGAAGGAAGAGGAGAGATTCGAGAAGGAATACCAGCGCTTCCACGCCAGGGAGGAAAGAGAGAGGATCCGGGAAGAGGAGAAGGACAGAAGGAAGGCAGAGAAGGCGAAGAGGAAGGAGACTCCCGATGCCGATGAGTCTGAGTCCTTCACTGTGAAGAAGGAATCCATCTCTCCATCCGATGAGCTCGATTTCCCTGAATTCAGCTCTATCCCTGAGCTTGATTCGCTCCAGAGTGCAAAGGAGAAGGAGGCTGAGCATGCCCCGATCCAGAGCGATATCCTCCGTGAGGTGAAGGAAGATCTGGAAGCGAATGAGACCAGGGAGGAGAAGGTGCACTACGACCTGAGCCAGAAGCATACCTTCAAGAAGGGAGGCATGCTTGAAGCGACTCTCGAGGCATTGATGGATGCAAACCAGCAATCTCCATCGTCTCCTAATACGAATCCGATCATAGGACTGGAGGAGAAGAAGGCCGAGAAGCCAAGAAGCAATTCATCCTTCGCTCCCTCGAATCTGTCGCCGGACCATCCTCGCTATAGGCTCTTCCAGGCACTCAGCAACCCTCCTGGGCCAGTTGTCACGCGCTTTCCCTCAAAGTCCTTCGAGGGCGATGACGAGCCGAGGCGCGATAGCTACTCAAGCACATTCATAAAGGAAGAGAATAAGCCTGTAATAAAGGAAGATACAGGCGCTGTATCATACATGCCAGGCATCCCGATGAGGGAGGAGGCTCCGAAGCCAAGCTACCAGAGACCCTCCGAGAGCGTGATGGCGAGGTCGTCCTTTGCTCCGGTTCCTGAATCCAGGCCTTCTGCGGAAGCAAGGCAGAAGGAAGCGCCTGCCTTTGCTGATTGTCCATCCGCTTCAGGGACAGCTGTGGAAACGAAGAGGGAGGAAGAGCCTTATGAGGCACCCCAGGAGGAGAAGAAGCAGGAGATAGAGTTCCTGTACTCAGTCGGAATCGGGGGGCTTTCGAGCAACGAGACAGGCTTTTCGTCCATCTACCAGAGAAGCAGGATCCCTTATTCCGCTCCTCCTGTAGCGCTCCTGGTCGATTACCCGCAGGAATCGATGGAGATAGATGAGTACACGAGGGAGCAGGGCAGGATCATCGTCGACTGCCTCCATCAGTACAGGACGGAGGTGATGCTCGACAATATAATCAAGGGACCGACTGTAACGATGTTCGAGCTCAAGCTCCATGAGGGCGTTCCTGTGAGCAAGGTCAAGCAGAGGCAGGATGAGCTTGAGTACAACCTATGCCAGAAGATAAGGATCCTTGCGCCAGTGCCCGGACGCCAGGCTGTCGGAATCGAGGTTCCGAACAAGAAGAGGGCTACGATCGGCTTCAAGGATATGGTATATGCATTCCAGAATATGTCGGACCACGACAGATGCCGCGTTCCAATGATCCTAGGGAAGAACATAACAGGTAAGCCTATAGTGATCGATGTGGCGAAGATGCCTCACATACTCGTTGCGGGCACTACAGGATCGGGAAAGTCGGTATGCATCAATGCATTCGTCAGCTCGGTCCTCTACTTCAGAAGCCCCAGGGAAGTCAGGTTCATAATGGTCGACCCCAAGATCGTCGAGCTGAGCATATACAATGGGATACCGCACCTGCTGACGCCTGTGATCACGGATGAGCCTAAGAGAGTCGTGAAGGCGCTCAGGTGGCTATGCGATGAGATGGAGAGAAGGTACAAGGTCCTTTCGAATTTCAGCGTAAGGAACATAGAGGGCCTGAATGAGAAGATCTCGAAGGAAGGGATCGCTTGCGAGAAGATGCCATACATCGTGCTTATCATGGATGAGTTCGCGGATCTCATGGCAGTGATGGGCAAGGATATAGAGGGATATATCGCAAGGCTCGTTGCCAAGGCGAGGGCCGCAGGCATACACCTCGTGCTTGCGACGCAGCGTCCCAGCGCAGAGGTTGTGACAGGAACGATCAAGAACAACTTCCCTGCAAGGATCTCATTCCTGGCATCGAGCGCTATGAACAGCAGGATCATCCTGGATGAGTCGGGAGCAGAGAACCTCCTGGGCCGCGGCGATATGCTCTTCATGAATCCTGCAAGCACATCGCTTGAGAGAATCCAGGGCGCATTCCTCTCCGATGATGAGGTCATGGCCATAACCGATTACGCCAAGAAGCATGGTACGACCGATTACCTCGAGGAGGATATCTTCGAGGAGGATGATCCTAAGGATGAGGAGGAAGCAGATGACGATCCTGCTGCCGAGTACCTTGACGATGACAGCGATGAGGCTCTCTACGAGAAGGCCAAGGAGATAGTATATGAGCGCAAGATGGCCTCTGCGTCATACCTCCAGAGAAGGATGAAGATCGGCTACAACAGAGCGGCAAGGATCATCGAGATGATGGAGGAGCGCGGGATAATAGGGCCTCAGCAGGGCTCTAAGCCAAGGGAGATCCTGAAATACGAGTAGGAGAAATGATGAGAAACGCAGTAAAGAACGGAAAGATAATACCTGAAAGCGAAGCGGTGCTGCCTGTCACGCTCAGGGAGGTGCAGCAGTCCTTCTCAGTCTATGAGGCGCTGAGAATCACAGATGGCCATGCTGTCCATATGGATGACCATATGAAGAGGCTTGAGGAGTCATGCGCTCTCATAGGCCTCGTGAGCCCCTTCTCCGATGAGGAGATAGCACAGGGGCTGGATGCTCTTATCGAGCATGACAGGATCAGGAATGCAACAGCGAGGATCCTCCTTGTAGGAGGTCCGTTTGCCATGTACTTCATAACGTATTCCGATCTTCTGACATACCCTGAGAGCTATTACACAGATGGAGTGAAGGCAATCACATACAGCGGTGAGCGCTTCCTGCCTCAGGCAAAGACCTCCAATCTCCTGATGCAGTACATGGCAAAGGAAGAGGCGGCAAGGCACGGCGCGTTCGAGGCTCTTCTTGTGAACCGCAGCGGGCTTATCACAGAGGGAACCAGGACCAATTTCTACATAATAAACGGAAACAGGCTGATCACGGCTCCCGATAGCGATGTGCTTTCAGGCATCACCAGGATAAGCGTCATAGAGGCTGCTTCCCAGCTTGGGCTTGATATCGAGTACAGGGCAGTGGGCGTGAAGGAGGCTTATGGGGCTGAGAGCGCATTCATCTCAAGCACCAGCATGGCGGCTCTTCCGCTATCCGCTATCGATTCCGTGCTTCTCAGGAAGCAGAGATGGGACCTGATAAGCGCAATAAAGGACCTGGTCCGCAGGTGGGAATAGACAAAGAACACCTTTGTCTTTATATAATATATTGACTTACAGCATAGGCTATCTTTTCCTATGCATTTTTATACCGGAGGATGCCGGCATCCCATGCTGGCAGAACATGAATGAAATTCACAGAGCTCCCTTTATCGGAACAGGTACTTGCCGGCGTTGAGAAAGCCGGTTTCACCGATTGCACGCAGGTCCAGGAGAAGGTCCTTCCCATCAGTCTCGAGGGCAGGGATGTCATGGTGCAGTCAAAGACAGGAAGCGGAAAGACAGCAGTATATGTGCTTACTCTGCTTGAGCGTTTTATAAAGAACGGGAAGAGCACAGCGCTTGTGGTTGCTCCTACAAGGGAGCTTGCCGTGCAGATCGAGGAGGATGCTAAGCTCCTTGCCTCGGGAATAGATGGCTACAGGATCGGATGCTTCTATGGCGGAGTTGGCTACCAGGGGCAGAAGGAGGACCTGAAGGGAGGACTCGACCTCTATGTCGGAACCCCGGGAAGGCTTCTCGATTTCGCTCAGTCAAGGAGCATAGACTTCAGGCTCTTCGATGCGATCGTCCTCGATGAGGCTGACAGGATGTTCGATATGGGCTTCTATCCCGATGTCCAGAGGATGTTCTCCATGATGAGGCCTTCCTCCGAGAGGCAGACGATGCTATTCTCCGCGACTCTCTCCACCAAGGTCAGGAACCTTGCATGGCAGTACATGTCGAATCCTGAGGAGATCGAGGTCCAGCCTGAGGAGATCACAGTCAAGAACATAACTCAGGAGCTCTTCCATGTCACAAAGGACGAGAAGTTCTCGCTCCTTCTCTCGATACTCAGGAAGATCGATCCTCAGTCATGCCTGATCTTCACCAATACGAAGGACAAGGCCGTTGAGGTCTCCAAGCGCCTTGGCATGAATGGCTACAAGGCAGAGTACCTGATGGGCGACATGCCTCAGTCGAAGAGGCTTGCGACGCTTGAGAGAATGAAGGAGGGAAAGCTCCCGTTCCTGGTCGCAACGGATGTCGCAGCGCGCGGCCTGCAGATCGACGACCTTGAGCTTGTAGTCAACTACGACATCCCTGAGGATTATGAGAACTACGTCCATAGGATCGGAAGGACAGCAAGGGCAGGAAAGAGCGGAAAGGCAATCACGCTTGCATGCGAGGAGTACATCTATGGTCTCGAGCCGATTGAGAACTACATCCAGATGAAGATACCTGTGCTCTGGGCTGACGAGTGCGGCCTGGAGAGCGTTGAGGACAAGAGCGCTGGATACAGATACAGAAGCCGGAGCAGGCAGGGCGACCAGAGGAGGAAGCCTGCATCATCCTATGGTGAGAGGAAGAAGCCCAGGAGCAAGGCTGACAGCATAGACAGGGCTGTAAGGCGTCCTGAGTCGAAGAAGCAGGAGAAGAAGGGCGATTACGCAAAGCTCTCGAAGATGTCGCTTGAGGAGAGGATGGCTTACTACAGGAATGAGTTCTCATCCGATCCGGCTAAGGGCGGAAAGCCTGCTGTGAAGAAGGCATCAGGAAAGCAGTATCCTAAGAAGAATGCAGATAGAAAGCCTATGGAAGGAAAGGCACCTCAGGCAAAGCCAGTGCAGAAGAGCGCATCTCCTGCCGCAGCTCCTGTCCAGAAGAGCGCAGCGCCTGAAGCAAGGCCAGCAGCTCCCCAGAAGAAGGGCATTCTCTCCAGGATAAGGGAATTCTTCGGAAAGCGGAAATGATAAAGAGATTCCTTCACTACCTTGGGAAGGAGAGGAAGCTCTTCTTCCTTGATATGTCAGTCGCTCTTGTATCCTCTGTCCTTTCGATCCTCACTCCTGCAGTGACGAGGTACCTGATGAATACGGCCCTGCCTGCAGGGCTGTACAGGGAGATTGCGTTTCTCCTGACTGCGATCCTCGTGATCTATGCAGTGCAGTCCGTATTCACGTACATAAGGATCAAATGGGGCCATTATCTCGGCGTGAGGGTCGAGAATGACATGAGGCAGGATCTTTTCGACCATCTCCAGCTTCTGTCGTTCTCCTATTTCGACAGGACCAAGACAGGCTCGATAATGAGCAGGATAACAAATGACCTGTTCAATATAGCGGAGGTCACTCACCATGGGCCTGAGGATCTCCTGATCTCTGTTGTTACCATAATAGGCGCATATGCGATGATGTTCTCATTCTCGTGGCGCCTCTCGCTGATTTCAATCATCCCCCTTCCTGTGATGCTTGCATATGGCATCTACTTCAACAGGAGGCTCAAGGAGACGAACAGGGAAGTGAGGAAGATGGTCGCGAACATAAACGTGGAGGCTGAGAACTCAATCCAGGGCATCAGGGAAGTCAAGAGCTACAACCAGGAATCCTTCCAGGAGAAGAAGTTCGGAGTCTCCAACAGGAAGCTCAGGGATAGCAGGGAAGCCATGTACCAGCAGATGGCATCCTACCATGCCGGCATCGACTTCATGAGGGAGTTCTACTACTTCATGACAATCGCAGGAGGCGTTCTGCTGATTGCCATCGGCAAGGCAGAGGTATACGACCTGGTGACATTCATCCTCTATGTCTCCGTTGTCCTTCCTCCGATTGACAGGCTGATCAACTTCACTGAGCAGTTCACTCAGGGCGTTGCCTCCTTCGAGCGCTTTGCCGAGGTCATGGAGATAAAGCCGGAGATCGAGGATGCACCCGATGCCAGTGAGCTATCGGTCACGAGGGGCGATATAGAGTTCAGGGATGTCTGCTTCCGCTATCAGAGCGATGAGAAGGACATAATAATAGACCACCTTGATCTCAGTATTCCCGGAGGAAGGAAGGTCGCGCTTGTTGGAGAGTCAGGAGCTGGAAAGAGCACTATCGCATCGCTATTATCGCGCTTCTATGAGAAGGACTCCGGAAGCATCACAATCGATGGCGCTGATGTTTCCAAGGTAAGCCAGACATCGCTTCATAGAGCCATAGGCTTCGTGCAGCAGAACGTATTTTTATTCGATGCATCGATCAAGGAGAACCTTAGGTACGGCAGGTCCGATGCTACGGATAGCATGATGTGGGAGGCCCTGGAGAAGGCAAGGCTCGCTGATTTCGTCAGATCCCTTCCTAAGGGCCTCGATACAGAGGTCGGGGAGAGGGGAACAAGGCTCTCGGGAGGGCAGAAGCAGAGGCTCTCGATCGCAAGGGTCTTCCTGAAGAACCCGAGCATCCTCATCTTCGATGAAGCCACGAGCTCGCTTGACAATGAGAGCGAGGTGCAGATACAGCAGGCCTTCGATGAGCTGAGCGAGGGCAAGACATCGATCGTGATCGCCCATAGGCTATCAACGATACAGGATGCGGATATAATCTACGTGATCGATAAGGGCCGGGTCGCAGAAAGCGGCACTCATAGTGAGCTAATAAGCAGAAAGGGTATATACTATCGTCTGTATAACACCCATTAGGAGCTTGATGATGAAGATAATCAGAATAACAGTCGCTGTGATAATAATACTGCCTGTGCTTCTCGTGTTCGGGCTTGCTGCGATAATAATCGGTGGATTGCTGAACCTCCTGCATCTCAGGAAGGCGGCTGACAGCATCGTGCACTTCCTCCTCACGTTCGTCGTCTACTGGATCTTCTTCGGCCTTGGAGTGATATTCCACGTAGAGGGAAAGGAGAATCTGCCTAAGAAGGGCGAGAAGGTATGCTACGTTCCTAACCACCAGTCCATGGTGGATATACCGGCAGTGTTCGGAGCAGGCATGTGGAGCGGTGTGATCGCCAAGGCGGAGGTTAAGAACATCCCTCTGATCCATGGCCTTCTCTATGTGCTTCACTGCATCACGATCAAGAGGACAAGCCCGCGCGACAGCATCAAGGCAATCCATGATGGGATAAGGAACATAGAGAACGGCATCCCTATGACGATATTCCCCGAGGGCACCAGGAGCAGGACAGGGGAGATCGCTGCTATGAAGGCCGGCTCCTTCAAGATGGCAACGCGCGCAAAGGCAAAGGTCGTGCCTGTGGTCCTGAAGAACACAAGGGATGCGCTTGAGAGCGCGGATTCCTTCAGGCCTGTCCATGTCTATGTGAGCATCCTTCCTGCAATCGATACAGCCGATATGGACGATGAGGAGATAAAGGAGCTCCATAATGCAGTAGAGGAGCGCATCAGGAAGGAATATGCGCTTCTTCCTGACAAGAGGGGAAGGAATGCTTGAGATAAAGGATCTTTCCTTTTCTTTCAGCGCTGAGGATGGGACATTGTTCTCATCCTTTTCTCTTTCAGCTGGAAAGGGTGAGAAGATCCTGATCATAGCGCCTCCGGGAAGCGGGAAGAGCACCCTTTCCCGCATTCTTGCAGGCACAGTCCCGAAGTACATAAGCGGAACGCTCTCAGGCTCTGCAAGCATCGAAGGCATTGACCTTCTTTCGCTTGATATCCCGGAGAGGATGCTCCTTGCAGGAAGAGCCAGCCAGAACACGGATGAGATGATCCTCTTCTCGAGCGTTGAGGATGAGCTTGTGTTCCCGCTTGAGAACCTGGGTCTTGAGAGAAGCGAGATAGGGAGAAGGCTTGAGGATGCGCTCGCTCTCTTCTCCCTCTCCTCTTACCGCCATGTCTCCACGACGGAGCTCTCAGGCGGAGAGAAGAGAAGGCTGATGCTTGCAGTCCTCTTTGCAGTGGATCCCGCGCTTTACATCCTCGATGAATCCTTCGATGAGCTCTCTCCTGAGTGGAGGGCAAGGCTCTCTGCGATAATAAAGGAATCCGATAGGACATTCCTGGTGCTAGGCTCCCACTTCCTTCCTGAGTACAGGGATCTCTTTGACAGCATCTATTCCATGACTTCCACGGGCCTGGAGCCATTCCGGATGCCGCAGATGATCGAAGCCGATCTTCCCATGCATGCTGGAGGATCTCTTCTTGAGGCAGATGGAATAGCGATAAAGAGGAAGCACAGAACCTCCGATGCAGCTCCATTCACGCTCTCTGTTCCCCATTTCTCCCTTCGCCAGGGCGAATGCATGATACTTGCTGGCGAGAACGGATCTGGGAAGAGCTCCTTCTCAAGGGTCCTCTCCGGCCTTCTTGAGGAGGATAAGGGATCAGTGCTGCTCGACGGCAGAAGGCTGCCGTCAAAAGAGAGAAGGAGCACTGTCGCATACCTGATGCAGAACCCGTTTGAGCAGCTTTTCCTTCCGACAGTCGAGGATGAGCTTGCAAGCACAGGGAAAAGCAGGGAGAGAATCGATGAGGCTCTGGATATATTCGGCCTTGATGGCAGCTGGTATATCAATGAGATATCGTATGGGAAGGCAAAGCTCGTGCAGGCAGCCCTCTTCTATCTTCTTGACAGGCCTTTTGCCATCTTCGACGAGATCGATAGTGCAATGAGCTACTCAGATAGTATCAGATGCGTGGAATCCTACCTCAGAAAGGGCTCAGGGCTTCTTGTGATCACTCATGATATGGCATTCGCATCGAGCCTCGGAGCTGACAGTGTCATGATAAGGGATGGCGTTCTATGCAGGTGAACTCCTATATCTACGGGGAATCCTTCTACCATCGCTTTGACATAAGGGCAAAGCTCCTGTTCACTATCCTATTCGTCATTTCAGTGTTCTTCATCGAAAGCCCCCTGAAGATGGCAGCAGCTGCATCCATTCCCCTTGCAATAGCTCTTTTCTCGATAGGAGCGAAGGAGACATGGCGTGACATAAGAAGGCTTATCCCTCTTATGATCATGCTGGTTCTCTTCATGCCGTTCCAGAAGAGAAGCGGGACTCCGCTTCTCTTAGTCAGGGGCTTTGCTCTCGTAACGGAGGAGGCATTGCTATATGTCTCCGGGATAGGGCTGAGGCTTCTGGCTATTTCGCTGATCTCCATGCTCCTTGTGCAGACAGAGGAGCCTGAGACGATAATCCTCGGGATGAGGTTCTACCGCCTTCCCTATAGCGCAGCGCTCGTCTTCTCGATAATCCTGAGGTTCATACCGTTCCTTGCATCGCAGTTCGAAAGCATCAGGTCATCGATGTCGCTCCGCCTGAGCGAGGATAAGCACGGCGTGCCTATAATGCCTGTTGTCACAAGCCTTGTAGTGTCTGCGATCAAGATGATCCCGGAGACTGCTTCAGCGCTTGAGGAGAGGGGCTTCGGCAGGGGAAAGCGGACTGAGTTCAAGACGCTTTGTCCTATAGGGCAATGCTTTACACACTTTCTGCTTAGTGTTATTGTACCGATTATATTTTTTGTTTTCCTGAGGTAATCGCATGGAGAAGAACAAGCTTGCTCTTAAGATCGCATTGATTGCGATATGCACTGCAATAGTGACTGTTTTCACGATAGCCATTCAGATTCCTGTCGGTAAGGAATACCTGAATTTCAGCGATGTCGCTATCGTTTTCATCGCATTCGCATTCGGACCGGTCCCGGGCCTGATCGCAGGAGGACTCGGACCTGCTATCGGGGATATCATCAGCGGATACGCATCATGGGCGCCTATTTCCCTTGCTGTCCATGGCCTTGAGGGCCTTGCAGTAGGCCTTCTTGCCTCCAGGATAAGGTCGCCAAGGCTTTTGATGGAGGCCCTGACAACGCTTGTCGATATAGCAATCGTTGCTCTTGGCTACTACCTTCTGGGAGCTCTGTTCATCACAGACTTCAGGACATCGCTTACAGGCGTTCCAATCAACATCCTCCAGGGAGTCTCAGGAGGAGTGATCGGAATACTGCTCTATGAGGCAGTCCACAAGGCATACAGGAAGATCGACGATCTTCGCTGGTAAGGAGAAAAGATGGTTTCAAGACACGACACTGTGATCGTCCTCGATTTCGGCGCCCAGTACAGCCAGCTTATAGCACGCCGCGTAAGGGAGTGCGGCGTATACAGCCAGATACTCCCATTCACAGCAAGCGCTGAGGAGATCATGAAGCTATCTCCTAAGGGAATCATATTCTCGGGCGGACCTTCAAGCGTCACTGATCCAGGTTCCCCGCGCCCCGATAAGGACGTGTTCTCCCTTGGTATCCCCATCTTCGGCATATGCTACGGCCTCCAGGTCATGTCAGTGATGCTCGGCGGCGTAGTGCAGAGCCCTGAGAAGAAGGAGTACGGCATTGCCAATATAGATATTGTCGACAGAAGCTCCTCCCTCCTTGCCGATGTTCCTGACCATAGCCAGGTCTGGATGAGCCATGGGGACTCTGTCACAGCGATTCCTGAGGGCTTTCATGTCACAGCATCGACTCCGAACTGCCCATACACTGCGATAGAGGATGAGAAGAGGCATTTCTATGGAGTTCAGTTCCATCCGGAGGTAGTGCACTCGGTTGACGGAACAAGGATGATCAGGTCCTTCGTTCTGGATATCTGCAAAGCGAATGCAGACTGGAACATGGGATCATTCGTCAGCGATGCAGTCGAGTCCATTAGAAGGACAGTAGGGAACAGGAATGTGCTTTGCGGGCTATCTGGAGGAGTTGACTCATCTGTTGCGGCTGTCTTGATCCACAAGGCTATCGGCGATCAGCTCGTATGCGTATTCGTCAACAACGGAATGCTCAGGAAGAACGAGGCAGAGGATGTCATAAAGCTCTTCGGGGAGCATTTCAATATGAGGCTGCAGTACGCTGATGCAGAGAATGCTTTCCTCGATGCTCTCAAGGGAGTGACTGAGCCTGAGGCCAAGAGGAAGATCATCGGTAAGCTCTTTGTCGATACATTCTACAGCGAAGCGCGCAAGTGCGGCGATATCTCGTTCCTTGCCCAGGGCACGCTCTATCCTGATGTGATCGAATCACGCTCCCCATCAGGAGGCCCTTCATCCACGATTAAGAGCCACCACAATGTCGGAGGACTTCCGGAGGATCTTAAGTGGGAGCTTCTTGAGCCATTGAAGGAGCTCTTCAAGGATGAGGTAAGGGAGCTTGGAAAGGAGCTTGGCCTCCCTGATGAGCTTGTGTACCGCCATCCGTTCCCAGGCCCGGGTCTTGGTGTGAGATGCATAGGAGAGGTCACAAAGGAGAGACTCGATACGCTTAGGGATGTCGATGCCATCTTCATCGATGAGATCAGGAAAGCCGGTCTCTATGGATGCATCTGGCAGGCTCTTGCCGACCTTCTTCCTGTAAAGAGCGTCGGAGTGCAGGGCGATGAGAGGACATACAGGGAAGTATGCACGCTCAGGGCTGTCACAAGCGAGGATGCGATGACAGCGGACTGGTACAGGCTTCCATATGATGTGATGCAGCGCTGCGCCTCAAGGATATGCAATGAGGTTAAGGGCGTAAACAGGGTCCTCTACGATATTACATCGAAACCACCAGCAACGATCGAGTGGGAGTAGGGGAAAGCGGCTTGCATATGCAATAGAGGATGCAAGCCGTTTTTCATCATTCCTTTTGTGAATGCGGGCAAAAACCTTTTCTTCCTTAATTAAAGTCTAGGATTCTGTCCGCACTCCCAGAGCCATGACTCGATGCATATAAATCCGCTCATCTCGAATGCCTTCAAATATGGTTCTTCACGGAAAGTTCGGGGATGAAGAGATGAATTGAAAAAGAGAGCATGTAAGTTCTAAAGTTAGTTCGACCAAAAACAAAACAATAGGACTAGAACATGCTCGCAGACAAAG
>JAXFQZ010000108.1:0-30379 GCA_034178685.1 Candidatus Ornithospirochaeta sp.
TGCGCATAATGAATTCATCAGCGTAAGCCGAGCTTATGGTAGGCTGGGAACCAGCCAAACCAAACGCTTGTGGACACTATGTAAGACCTGCTTGCACCCTATTGTGCAATCAGGCAGTGGTGAGTGAAGCAAGAAGCTCGGTAACTTGTTGCCGAGTAGTTCACATGGATCGATAAGTTCAGTGATCAGAGGATAAGCTACATTGAGCTTGTAGATCATTATATGGGTGATGAGTGCAAAGCACTTGGGTTCAGCATGGATTGCGGTAAGGCTTTTTCAGGGAAGTACGGCAACGCTGCAGTCAGATCCGAGGATCTGAAAAAGGTTATTGATGATGTAACAGACATCGGTCTTCTTGGCTCTGCAATCTATTCGCAATGGAGGTATTTCAACCATTGGGATTATTATGCCTCTTCAATCCTTGAATGCGAGAACCGCTCCTGGTTCATCCTTGCACTTGGCCGTCTTGCTATGCTTTCCGGCGATGGCCCTTCATCTGGTAGGTAGGCTTCTTGCGATTGTAATGCATTATGCCAATGATATAGGTTGCAGAAAATATAGCTTATTTAGAGATGAGTGCTGCTTTTTCTGAATTCGTCTCGAATTAAGCGTTGTTGATGATACGCGATTGATTTCGGATTAAGCAGCAATGGAGAGAAAGGGAAGAGGGATGCTGTTTGACTTAAAGGACGCATGCTGCCTATAGCCGATGTTTATCTGAAAGACAGCCACTTGATTCTGCAGATGGAATCGATTTCCTGGGCATAGCATCAATGTGTCTCCATCTGATGATCTCGCTGAGCCGATGAACGCTTATCCTGCTGTGCCGCCTTCACATGGATTCTCCGATGTCTCCCTTCCTTGCCAGAGTGCCTCTGCAGGGATCGCTTCCTCCCTCTTCAGGCTGTAATGCAATGCAGCCTCTCAGGCCGGGAGGTTTTCTGTGCAATCATGGCCTTTTTTGATTGTAAACGCAATGTAAATTCAGAATTATGTTGAATGGGCAATGATTCAGATATAAAATTACTGATAGTTTCAAATGAAATTCATTTTTCATAAAAAAGGAGATTAGATATGAGAAAAGCATTTGCTTTGTTCTGCGTTGTCCTTCTTGCAGCAGGAATGGTATTCGCAAATGGAGCTGCAGAGCAGCAGGCAGCGGATCCAGTGCTTGATGCGATCCAGAAGGCACAGAAGATGTCCCTTTCAGAGCTTGAGGCTGCAGCAAAGGCCGAAATTGAGGCTGCTGGAGTCAATTTCTCAGCCCGCGGAGTAACATCGGGCCTTAAGAAGGTACTTGCAGGCTTCGCTAAGAAGTATCCATGGTTCAAGTATGATGAGTTCTCCTCATCCAAGGACCAGGCACTCTACACAGAGCTCACCACTGCTCTTGGCTCTGATCAGTATATCTGCGATCTTTTCATGGAGCAGGACGGTTCCTCCCTCAAGGCTTCCCTTATCGATACAGGATATGCATACAACTATGTCCCTAGGGCATGCGAGATCGCACCAGAGGATGCCGATCCTCTCACAGCTCTCTACGTGAACAAGAACTTCTTCTGGAACGTCACCGGTGGATACGGAATGGATTACCTTACGAACGTATGGCAGCTGACAGGTGCTGACGGCGCTTCAAGGAAGGGAATCAAGCAGCTTTCATTCCAGAACCCAGCTAAGGAGAACGTTAACATGAACTACCTGATCATGCTTACAAGCGATCAGGCATGCGAGAAGCTTGCTAAGGCCTATGAGTCATACTTCGGCAAGCCATATGCTGGCGGCGATGGCTACAAGAACATCGGATACAAGTTCGTCACAGAGTTCATCAAGAACGTCTCTACATGGCACTCATCCGATACGACAGCTGTAAAGACAATGACTACAATGACAACTGGACAGGTCGTATATGCTCCGATCAACAAGGTCAAGGACTATCCTACAACCAACGATTACCATAAGGATCTTGCTATCACAGGATACAACACATCCATCGAAGGCTTTGATTCATACTTCTACAAGATGTGGATGATGATTCCGAAGACAGCTAGGCTTCCTTACACAGCATGCCTCCTGATCGAGTACTACTTCACAGTCGAAGGCTTCACTAAGGGCTGGAGCACAGAGGGCTACTACTCGATCAACCCAGCAGTACCTGTAGCTGAAGGCGATCACCCGCTTGCAGAATGGAAGGCTAATTCCCTTATCGAGGATATCGATTACATCGATTCCGTATACAAGGAAGCTGGAACATATATCAGAAGCCTCGTCACTCTCTGATAATCCTCAATCAACTGTCTTAAAGGGAGGCAGCTGCCTCCCTTTATTCGGAGTATATAGATGGGTGAGCAAATCAAATCCAAGAATATGAAGAAGAAGGCGAATAACCTTAGGAGCTATCTCTCCAAGCCTGCCAATATCATCACGATGATCTTCTTCGTCCTGCTGCTTCTCACAGTGTGCTTCCCGCTCTTATCCCTGGTAAGGGATTCCCTGATTGTCCATCCTGGAGAGGTCAGGGATGCAGGTGCGAAGGCCGGTACGTATACGCTGTACCACTGGAAGACGCTTCTTGCTGAGAAGATGTTCAATTACTCAAGGGTCACCTTCTGGAGACCTCTTCTGAATTCGATAGTCATGGCTCTTGTCAGCTGCTTCATCGCTGTTGGCTTCGGCGGAGCGGTTGCATGGCTTATCACCAGATCCAATATACCTGGGAAGAAGTTCCTTTCCACTATATTCGTATTCCCCTACATCATGCCAAGCTGGTCGATCGCTATGTTCTGGGAGAACTTCTTCAAGAATAGCAGGATCGTCGCATGCTATAACCAGGTGGGAATGCTCGAGAGCCTCACAGGGATCTGCGTCCCTGAATGGATGCTCTACGGCTTCTTCCCGTGCGCTATGTGTCTTGGCATACACTATGCGCCTTTCGCATACCTCCTGATCGGAGGAATCCTGAGGAACATGGATGCAAACCTCGAGGAGGCCGCTACGGTTCTCAAGGCATCAAGGTTCAAGATCCTCAGGCGCGTCACTCTTCCTATTGTCATGCCGGCACTCATATCGACTGTGCTTCTTGTCTTCTCAAGCAGCCTCTCGAGCTTCACCGTACCGTCATTCCTCAATAAGAACGGCTCATTCGCAACTGTCTCGACAACGATGCGCTCCCTCTTCAACTCATCATCGATGCAGGGCCAGGGCTTCGTTATCGCTATCATACTGCTTCTCTTCTCTGTCGTGATCCTTACGCTCAACAACAGATTCACGGGAAAGCGCAAGTCATTCACCACTGTAAGCGGGAAGTCAGGCCAGGTCTCGCTTGTGAAGCTTGGGAAGGCAAGGATGCCCATCGCCATTATAGTAATGACGATAGCTGTCTTCTTCGCCATTGTCCCGCTTGTGTCATTCGCTCTCGAGAGCTTCCTGGAGGTCCCAGGCGACTATTCGACATTCACGCTCTACTACTGGACGACTCACGATACGCTTGAGGATAGGGTATTCGGATCCTCGCAGGGAATCCTTGTCAATCCTACTATCTGGAAGGCAATGCTTGGCAGCGTTGTCCTCTCGATCGTGGTTGCTTTCATCTCAGGAACATCCGGAATCATGATCGGATACGCAGCTGCCAGGAAGAGGGGCTCCAGGCTTGCAAGGTGGGTCTCGAACATGGCATTCTTCCCTTACCTTATTCCTGCTATGAGCTTCGGTGCAGTATACCTGAGCGTTTCCTACACGAAGACGTTCTCGTTCCTAAGGGGATCCATTTGGCTTCTGATCCTCGTAGGTGGAATAAAGTTCCTGCCATTTGCCTCTAAAAGCGGTGCGAACTCGATGATGCAGCTCTCACCTGAGATAGAGGAGGCCGCTACTATAATGAGAGTCTCCTGGGGAAAGAGGATGATAAGGATCCTGTTCCCTATCCAGAAGGCAAGCTTCATCTCGGGATACCTCCTTCCATTCATCTCATGCATGAGGGAGCTCTCCCTATTCGTCCTCATAGCAGCACCTGGATCGATCATAACCAGGGTCCTGCAGGACTTCGACGTCAATGGACTTACGCAGATCAGCAATGGCATAAACTTCCTGATCATCGTAATCGTTCTTCTGGTGCAGTTCATTACCAATAAGCTCACCGGAGCTAGCATAGATAAGGGTATTGGAGGTTGATATGCCTAAGATCGTATTGGAGCATATTACAAAGAGATTCGATAAATTCGTTGCTGTAGATGACCTTAACCTGGTCATCGATGACCGTGATTTCATTACGCTTCTTGGTCCGTCAGGATGCGGCAAGACCACTACGCTTAGGATGATCGCAGGCCTTGAGACCCCGACTGAGGGAAGGATCACGATAGGCGACAGGGTCGTTTTCGACAGCGAGGAGGGAATAGATATCTCAGCATCGCATAGGGATATCGGATTCCTCTTCCAGAACTACGCGCTCTGGCCGCATATGACCGTATACCAGAACATCTCATTCGGGCTCGAGAACCTGAAGTGGGATAAGCAGAGGATCAAGGAAAGGGTGCAGGAGATGCTCGAGATGCTCAAGATAGAGCAGTTCAGCAGCCGCTACCCATCCGAGCTCTCAGGCGGACAGCAGCAGAGGGTTGCTATCGCAAGGACCCTTGCGCCGAGCCCGAAGGTGCTATTCATGGATGAGCCTCTCTCGAACCTGGATGCAAAGCTCAGGCTTGAGATGCGCTCGGAGCTCAAGAGGCTCCATCTGGATACGGATTCAACATTCGTGTATGTCACCCATGACCAGATGGAAGCAATGGCGCTTGCTACTAAGATATGCCTCATGGATAAGGGAGTGCTGCAGCAGTACGAGCCGCCTCTGACAGTCTATAACAGGCCAGCTAACCTCTTCGTCGCTGATTTCGTGGGAAATCCAACGATGAATTTCATCCCCGGCGTCTTCTCGAAGACAGGGGATAAGGAAGGCCGCGTCAGCATGCTCGGAGGCTCGCTTGAGTTCAGGAGCGATTCGCCCATTCCTGAAGCACGGGAGGTCGTTGTCGGAATAAGGCCGGAGTTCATCGACCTATCTGGCAAGGCCTTCGAGGGAGAAGTGTATACGACCCTTCCTTCAGGCATGGAGACGACGATCAAGCTTGCTGTAGGCGATTCATTCGTCACCGGTGTCGTATTCGGATGCGTGGATTTCCCGCATCGCCAGAAGCTGGGATTCAGCTTCAGCGGAAACGGGATCCTTCTCTTTGACAGGGAAAGCCAGAAAAGGATTGCCGTAGGCTCCCTTTCGTGACCCAGGGCTCTGCTTAGGCAGGGCCTTCTTACTGATATGCTATTCGATAGACTTGAATCGATTGTACTTGAAGCAGGCGCTTATGCCGTAGAGGTCCAGGGAAGGGCTGAGAGCGCTCTGAAGGCAGATGGGTCCTTCGTCACATCCGCTGACATAGAGATCACAGAGCGGCTATGCGCCTTCATTGGATCCGAGTTCCCTGGCGCCGGGATAATAACAGAGGAGGATAGCTCATTCTCGCCGTCCTCCGATTCCTGGAACTTCATCATAGACCCCATTGACGGTACAGGGAATTACAGGAAGGGCCTCGGCTCCTGGTGCATAGGAGTCGGTGTTCTTGATGAAAGGAGGGAGCCTATCGCTAGCCTTGTCTATGCGCCTTCCTTCCTCTGCTATGGGAAGGGGCTTCTGATCAGAACGGATCCCGGAAGCGATATAGTGCTTGTGAATGGCGTGAATGCCCATATTCCCTGCTCTTCGGGAGGAAGGAAGATGGAGATAGCAGCTGGCTCCAGCGCCTTCAGGTGGATCCGTCCTCTTCTCGATAGTGCCACGATACGCTCCTATGGCTCCTCGCTTCTCCATCTCTCGTCCCTCATTGCGTTTCCAGATACGGATGGCGCTATAGACCCTCCATGCTATATCTGGGATATCGCTCCGATCCATGCAGCGCTCATAAGGTGCGGGATGGATTACAGGTACATAGACGGGAGCGTATTCCGCTATGACGATTCCCTCTTCCTTGAAAGAAGGAAGTTCGGCATACCGATTGCTGCAGGAAGGGGCTCCTTCTTCGCTAGGCTTGAGGAGGCACTGGGATGAAGCGCATCCTCATTGTCCGCCATGGCGTGCAGGATACAAGCCTATTCAACGCTGATGCGCCACTTTCCGGAAAGGGAAGAAGGCAGGCTGAGCTTCTGCGCGATAGCCTATGCAAGGAGAAGTTCGACCTTTTCTACTCAAGCACTCTCATCAGGGCTGTGGAGACAGCCGACATCCTCAATGAGAACTGGAACATGGAGATAAGGAGGAGGCCGGAAATCAATGAGATGGACTGGGGAGACTTCACAGGGCGCGATATAGAGACTGCAAGGAGGGAGAACAAGGACTTCTTCTCTCGCTATGCAATGCGGTATGAGGATCTTCCGTATCCTGGCGGTGAGTGCGGAGAGGATGCATTCAGGAGAGCGCTTCCCGTATTCAGGGAGATCGAGGAATCGAGTGCTGAAAGCATACTCATTGTCGCCCATGGAGGACTGCTGAGGTCCGTGCTTGCAGGTCTTCTAGGTGTTCCATTCCGCAATAAGCTGGTATTCTCGAAGTATCTTGAGAACACAAGCGTCACTGAGCTTCTGTATGATGAGGCGAGAAAGCTGTATTATATCGAGAGGCTCAATGACCATCATCATCTCGATGGCCACCCTGAGCTTCAAAGACGGAGGGATCTATGAAAAGGGCTGAATACGGAATAGGGAAGGCTGAAGCAAGGCTTCTATGCTTCATGCATGAGGATCTCACAGGATGCTGCGAGAGCTATAAGAGGCACCCGGCTGTCATCATATTCCCCGGTGGAGGATACCGCTTCCTCTCGCCTAGGGAGGAGGAGCCCATAGCGGCTCCTCTGTTCGCAGAGGGCTACAATGTCTTCATCCTCAGGTACAGCGTCGGCTCAGATATCGCACTATCCGAACCGGAGGAGGAGGCTGCTGAGGCTGTCTCGATCATAAAGCGCGACTCTGATGAGCTCGGAGTGGATAAGGACAGGATAGCTGTGCTTGGCTTCTCAGCGGGCGCTCATGCCGCTGCAAGCCTTGCATGCCACTGGAAGAGGTACGGGGAGAAGAGCCGTCCCGATACTGCAGTGCTATGCTACCCTGTGATCACGATGGGAAAGTACTGCCATGAGGGCAGCAGGGATAGGATAACGATGGGCGATGAGAAGAGGCTTGAGTACTTCTCCCTTGAGAACCAGGTCGACAAGGACACTGTCCCATGCTTCATCTGGCACACTGAGGATGACCAGTCTGTGCCTATACAGAACTCGCTTCTCTTTCTGGAGGCTCTGATAGAGCATGGCGTGAAGGCTGAGTACCATATGTACGACCATGGCAAGCATGGGCTCTCGACAGGGTACAGGATGACAGGCCCTGAGGAGAAGGGCGTGCAGAGCTGGGTCGGCCTACTTGTCAGCTACCTGAACCGCAGGTGGGACTTCTTAAAATAGTTTTAATTTCTCTATTGATTCTCCATCCCGGAGCCTTATACTGTCCCTGTCAGGCCAATCAGCTTAGGAGGGACAGCATGTATTATGATTATTGCAGCAAGGCTGAGATCATTGATGGATACGATGTGATAGTAGCAGGCTCGGGGCCTGCTGGCATCTCGGCAGCGGTAGCCGCGGCAAGGAAGGGCTCAAGGGTTGCTCTTGTCGAGCGCTATGGCGTTCTCGGAGGGAACCTCACAGCCGGGTTCGTGGGACCGATTCTCGGTATGGTATCTAAGGGTACGATGAGGGATGAGCTTGTCTCCCTTCTTGGAGTGAGCGGCAATGACATGATCGGACGCGTTGGAGTTGCGCACGATATGGAGAAGGCAAAGAGCGTCCTTGCCTCATTTGCGGATCTCCCGAACCTCGATGTCTATCTGCAGTGCGCTGCCATCGATGCCATAATGGAGGGCTCTGCCATCAAGGGCCTTGTGATATCGTCCAAGGAAGGCCTGAAGGCGCTGATGGGAAGCATTGTCATCGACTGTACAGGGGATGGCGATATCGCTTTCCATGCAGGAGCCGTCATCGAAAAGGGGAGGGATGATGGGCTGATGCAGCCTGTCACCCTTGAGTTCAGGGTCGCAGGACTTGATGAGAGCAGGGCAATAACATGCATAGGAGATGTGGATGATGTACGCTTTGGCGGCATGAGGTTCCTCGATTACTGCGCATCCTGCGCAGAGAAAGGCGAGCTTCCTCCCTCGCTTGCTGCAGTGCGGCTCCATAAGACAGCGCGTCCCGGCGAGAGGCAGGTGAATACTACGCAGCTTAATGGAATCGACAGTACGCGAACGGAGGATATATTCACCTCCGAGAAGGAGCTGAGGAAGCAGATCGGCATAGTCACGGAATTCCTTCGCACTCATCTTCCTGGATACGAGAACTGCTATGTCTCGGAAAGCGGGACGACTCTCGGCGTCAGGGAATCGAGGCGCGTTATCGGCGAGTATGTCATGACAGAGGATGATATAGTCAATGGAAGGCGATTCGAGGATGCAATCGTCCATGATGCCGATTTCATCGTAGATATCCACAATCCCGAGGGCGCAGGGCAGGCCGAGGAGAGGATACAGTACGCAAGGCCATACGATATACCATACAGGGCCTTCGTGCCTCTGGGAATCGACAATCTCTATACTGCCGGAAGATGCATCTCAGGCACGCACAAGGCACACGCTTCATACCGCGTCATGTCCATATGCATGGCGATGGGAGAAGCCGTGGGCGTTGCATCAAGCATAGCCTCCAGGATCGGTGCATCGCCAAGGGATCTCGATTACCGCCTTGTTCAGGAAGAGCTCAGGAAGAACGGCATAGATTTATTCAGCTGAGAAAGGAAATCTGCCCTTGCGGGCAGATATCATAGGTATTCGGCCATTCCCTCTGAGGCTCTTATCCCAGATGCCCATGCACCTGTTATTCCCCTTGATGTCCCGGCTCCGTCTCCTGCGAAGAAGACACTGCTCTGGACCTGGAAATGGTCATCGATGTACTCGGGCTTATTAGCATAGAGCTTGATCTCAGGATAGTACATGATCGTGGATGGATGGAGGATCCCCGGTATGATCGTATCGAGCTTCTTCATCCCGGACCATATGTACCTGAGGATCTTGGATGGCATTGCCAGCGAGATATCTGAGGGGCAGCAGTCCTTGAGCGATGGCTCGAAGTCATAGAGGTCGTTGTTGAATGTCGAGAGCTTCGATCTCTTTCCCATCCTGAAGTCACCGACTCTCTGCATCAGGGGCTTTCCTCCTCCCATTAGAGTTGCCATGACGCCGAGGTGCTCAGCGAATTCCTGTCCTGATGCAAGAGGCTCCGTGAACCTCACTGTCTTGAGGATTGCGAAGTTGACAAGCCCGTTGTTCTTAGAAGGATCTGCTGCATACGCATGGCCATTGACCGAGTACCATGTGTCGCCCCTGCTTGTCGTGTACTTCTCCTTCACGACATGCGCGTTGCCGCTGTTCGTGCAGAAGGTCCTGACCTTCTCAGGGAAATAGAACTTAGGATCGTAGTAATCCTTCACTATAGGGTAGTGATCTATCCTTGTCTCGACCCTTATGCCGACATCGAGTATGTTGTCCATGTACTTGACGCCGAGCTGGTGCATCACATCCTGGAGGAACCTGAAGCCATGGCGGCCCGGTGCGATGAGAATCGTCCTGTACCCGATCTCCCTCTTGTCTGTTGTGATGACCTTCTCCTGGTTGTTGATGCTGATCATCTCCTCCCTCAGAGCAAGGTCGACTCCTGCCTTGTCCAGCCTGTCTAGAAGCTCCTTTATGAGCCTGAGGCCGCCGTCAGTTCCAAGATGCGTCTGCTTGATCTCCAGAAGCGAGCATCCGAGCTTCTCAGCCCTAGTCTGGTATGTGCTTATGTTGCTCTTAGGGAGTATGTTCGGCTTGAGGAACTTCGTGACGTCCTCGAGATACCTATCTGCAGTATCCTTGTCCCAGTACTCGAACGGGAAGCCGATCGGGTATGTGAAATTCATCTTGCAGTCATTTCTCATGCCGCCTGTGGATACAGGTGATTTATCTATCATGAGAATCCTGATGTTCTTCTTCTTTTCAAGCAGTGAGAAAGCCGCGCCCATTCCTGCAGGGCCGGTCCCTACGATTACGACGTCATAGATATCCATTCGGAGATTTTCCTTACACCCTATTTAATCAGATATCTGGATAAATGAAAAGGTCTGAGCCTTGGAGTAAGATAATCTTGAAAAATATTCCGTATACGGTATAATAAAGATATGGAATACATGGATGTTAAGGAAGCTGCGAAGCGATGGGGCCTCACTGACAGAAGGATCAGGATCCTATGCAATGAGGGGAGGATCGACGGTGCCGTAAGGCTTGGCTGGTCCTGGATGATACCTGCCTCAGCCGATAAGCCCAGCGATGGCAGGGTGCTGAGGAAGTTCACGAATCTCGACCTCAGGCCAGGAAGCGTTGATGCTACGGCGCTCCGGCGCCTCAAGGAGGATTATCCCATGGATGGGCGCCTCAAGGCAAGCTCAGGCTTCATCAGGGTGATTTCCTCATCGCTTTACTCGATGCTCTCCATCTCAGGGCTGGACATAACAGAGAAGGAGATAAGCCTTGTGCTGTCAGGGTCCGTCGTGCCGGCGCTATCCCTGGAGGAGCATCTCCTCATTTCCTCCTTCAAGTCCATTCTATTCAGGTTCCTCACGCCACGCGGGCGCTGGAGCGAGAAGGATGCTGCGATGGTCCGCAGCAGCCTCATGCAAGGCATAGAGGATTCTGGCAATGGCTACAGGAAGGGCTTCACCAGATACCTTGTCAGGGATAGGGAGAAGGTTAGCGTGGAGGTGCAGATGGAGACTGTGTTCCTGCAGTACGAGAGGCAGTGGAACAGCCTCAATGAGCTTGTAGCGGGAACGATACTCTTCGGCGAGATCATGAGAGTTGATCCCTATGAGAGGTACTCGATGCTCTTTGCATACCTTATAATGGCAGGGGAGACGATGAGAAAGGGCCTTCTTCCTCCCCTGATGAACAGGGATACGTACGATGAGGCAAAGGCCGCGTTTTCCGTTGCTGTGTCAAAGGGAGCCTACGGGGATTTCACGAGCTACATGGAGCGCGCTGTCCTTTCATCATACAAGGTGGTGTTCGGCAATGTATGACTATATCTTCCAGAATGCGCTTGTCTATGATGGGCTAGGTGGCTCTCCGTACAGAGCAAGCGTTGCAGTCTACTCTGATACGATCGCATATATAGGAAACTGTGGGCTGACAAGGGCCAGGGGCACTGTCGATGCTTCCAGGATGGTCCTTGCTCCGGGCTTCATCGACATCCACTCGCATACAGACCTCGAAGCTCTCCGCGACAGGAGCATGAGGAGAAAGGCATACCAGGGAATCACGCTCGATATCTCGGGCAACTGCGGGATAGGCACATTCCCCAATGCGGGAAAGCCTTTGGAGAAGGCATGCGAGGATGTGCTTGGGAAATACGGCTCCTGGTCCTGGAATGGCTTCAGGGAGTACAGGGAAGAGCTGGAGAGCGGAGGGATCGGCATAAACATGGGATTTCTCCAGCCGCACTCAGCCCTCCGCTATTATGTGCTTGGCGAGGATGCCGGGCGCGCTGCCGATGAGGATGAGATAGAAAGGATGAGATGCCTTCTTGCCGAATCCCTTGATCAGGGTGCCCTTGGATTCTCAACAGGTCTCTACTACAATCCATGCGCATTTGCCCAGCGTGATGAGCTTATTGCGCTTCTTGGGGAGGTGAAGAGGCATGACGGGCTTTTCTCCGTCCACCACAGGTGCGAGGGAAACGAGGTCCTCGAATCCCTTGACGAGATACTCTCGATCGCGCTTGAGTGCGGCGTTAGGACTGAGATCTCGCACCTCAAGGCAATAGGGAAGAAGAACCAGGAAAAGGTCCCTGGAATGCTTGGATTGATCGATTCCTACAGGGAAAAGGGCCTTGATGCCAGATTCGACCAGTATCCTTATATATATGGATCGACAAGCCTCTTCTCTCTTCTTCCTCCTGATATCCTCCGCCTCACGAGGCTTGAGCAGAGAATCGCGCTCTCGATGGACAACGAGAGGGAGGAGATCAGGGATGAGATCCTCAATCCCCATGGCTGGGACAGCGTATACGAGCTTGTCGGGCCTGAGAACATCAGGATACTGCACCTAGAGAACAGCCCTCAGCATGAGGGAAAGACGCTGGAGGAGCTTGGGAAGGAGCTTGGAGAGGATCCTCTCTTTGCGCTCTTCGATGTGCTGCAGGATGAGATAGGGCTTGCTGTGATGACTGATATCACGCAGACGGAGGAAAGCCTGGAGACGATCATGAGAAGCCCTCTGATGTGCTTCGGCTCCGATTCGCTCTTCTCTTCCCCTGTATGCCATCCGCGAAGCGACCATGCCGCTATAGAGCTGATCGCGCGCTATGCCAGGGACAGGAAGGTGCTTACGCTTGAGGAGTGCATAGCAAGGCTCACGCATAGGGCAGCAGAGCGCCTTGGCATCAGGGACAGGGGAGCGATCAGGGAAGGCTGCAAGGCGGACCTGGTGCTGTTCGATCCTGAAAAGCTCTCGCCTGAGAAGGAATGCAATGGCCTGGAGGCTGTCCTTGTCAACGGAAAGCCGGTGCTTTGGGGCGGAAAGCCTGTTGAAGGCCTGAGCGGAAGAGTGATAGTGTAATAGGTGGAAATGGAACCGGGTTCCATTCTTCTTATGCATTGGAATACCGGATCGGGAGAATCAGATGATACAGGATACGTTCAGGTCCTTCGATAGGACGATGAAGAAGATCATGCCTTTCATCACGCCGCTTGGCGTCATTGCAGGGCTTCTTCTGGCAAAGTACATAAAGAGCTATAAGTTCATAGTAACGCCTCTGTTTGCGTTCATAACATTCGTGGGCGCTATAGGCATGAACTTCTCGGACTTCTCTCATGTGCTGAGAAAGCCCAGGAACATCTTCATATCGCTGGTTCTATCGCACGTGCTTGTTCCAGTGACTGTATTCCTTCTTGGCTCCCTTTTGTTCAGGAACAATCCGGACATCGTCACAGGCTTCATACTCCTCTATTCTATCCCTACGGCTGTCGTCTCATACATCTGGTCCCAGATATTCTCAGGCAACGGGCCTCTTTCGCTTACGCTGATTCTCATTGACACCGTGCTTGCGCCAATCCTCACGCCTCTGACAGTCAGGATACTTGCAAGAAGCACTGTTACGATCGACACATCCGGGATGATCATCTCGCTTCTCTGGATGGTTGTCCTCCCTGTGATAATCGGAGTGATCGTGAATACTCTCTCAAAGGGCTATGTCGCGAAGAACGTGAAGCTCTTCCTCGATCCATTCACGAAGATCGCGCTCTTCTTCGTCGTATCAGTGAATGTCGCGCAGATCGCAGACAAGGTAGTGATCAACCAGACGACTCTTTATGTGATCCTCGTCAACATCCTCTTCTGCGCAGGAGGCTTCTTCTTCACGTCGGCTATCATAAGGCTCATCCACATCGAGGGACCGGACAGAGTCACTCTCACCTTCTCCTCAAGCCTCAGGAACATAAGCGCGGCTCTCGTGCTTGCGATAAGCTTCTTCCCTCCTGAGTCCGCGATACCTGTTGTGATCGGAATACTCATGCAGCAGATCACGGCATCCCTATGCGGCACTGCGCTTTTCGGCCAGAAGAAGATGTGATTCAGGCTCCGGGAAACCGGAGCTTTTTATATGCAGGTCCTGATGAATAGGATTATTTCACGCTCAGGGCATTGCACCGATTAATGTCCATCGGCTTTGCGTTTTCCAGGATTCTTCAGATGGCATGCTTTTCACGGCACTATGGCGGCTGTTTCTGAATCGTTTTTTCTCCAGAATCGCGTGCTTATGCTCTTTTATTGATTATAGTAATTTCTATAATATTTCATAATCTAATATATTTGCATACAATGAGTTATCTCTATCGATTCTTCTTTTTCGCTGTTTTTGCGGAAAAAAGAGAAGGGATGTGATTTGGAGTTTTTGATAAAAAAAGCTCCAAAATGACATTTTTCTTTTCTTTATGTTAATTGAATGTTAAGCTAGGATTATGGAACAGAATATCCTTCAGCTTATAGAAAGCCACGAGAAGAGCTTCTCTAAGACAGAGCGTATTCTATCCCAGTACATCAGGAGCAATCCCGAGCAGATGGCGATGCTCTCGATCTCCGACCTGGCGAAGGCATCGGATGTAGGAGAGGCCACTGTGATAAGGTTCGCGAAGAAGCTGGGGTTCTCCGGTTATGCGGAGATGAAGAAGCTTTTCAAGGAAAGGCTCTCTGCTTCCTTCAGCATCTCCTCGCGCTTCTATAACTGCGTCTTCCAGGACAGGGAGACAATGGATTTCATAGATAGGTTCATAGACCAGCAGAAAGGGTACATAGAGGCAACGAAGAAGGTCATCGCATCCGACTCGTTCAGGAGGATCTGCTCATTGATAAACGAAGCGCACTCCCTTTTCCTCTTTGAGGATGGGGGCGCCTCGAAATCGCCAGGAAACACGCTTGAGTTCTGGCTTACGCGCTTCGGGATCGATGTCAGGAGGATAGACCAGCTGGGGCATAGGATATTCGACAGGATCGTGCAGCATAGAGAGGGTGATGTGTTCCTGGCATTCTGCTTCGGAAAGGACAACAGCGATCTGATCAGGCTTCTCAATTACTGCAGGAAGGAGGGTATGCCTTCTGTCGTTATCACCGATTACGTTGACGGCAGGGCTTCTTCCGCTGCCGATCACGTGCTGGAGCTCCAGAGGGGGCCGCTTGAGATCTTCCACTCAATGGCGGTTCCTGTCCTGGTGGCTGAATCGATAAGCCTCTTCCTTTCTAAGCTGAGGAAGGATATAGCGTATGGGAATCTCAGGGAACTGGATGAGATAAGGAAGCAGTATGACATCTGAAAAAGCAATCGATGCAGCAAGGAATCTATTTCATGCCTATGACATCAGGATCGACCGCAGCGACCTGGATGATGAGGTATTCATCAGGCTATGCGATGCAGAGGCGGCTTACTTCAGATCCGTGCTTAAGACCGACAGCGTGATCATCTGCCGGGATACCAGGGAGAAGAGCAGCCATTATCTTCAGCTGGCGATAGACAGGTTCGTGGAATCGGGATTCAGGGTGGAGGCATCTCTCGATCCTGTTTCGACATGCCAGTTCTATTACAGCGCAATCAAGCGCCCGGACCATGCCGGCATCATGATAACAGCCTCCCACAATCCCCCTGAGTACACAGGAGAGAAGATCGTAGGGCTGGGCTGCGAGCCTGTTGCGGGAGGAGTGGGGCCATCTGGCGGCCTTGACGCAATCAGAGCATTCTTCCTTGATGGCGTTTCCATGCCAGCGGGCAGGAAGGGAAGCCTTTCAGTATTCAGGGAAAGCGATGAGTATGCATCGTTCTCGATCGGATATGCGGGACTTGAAGGGAAGACGCTAGGCCGCATAAGGATACTTGCCGACTTCATGTCAGGAAGCTCCGGCTATGAGATAATGAGGGCCTTCCAGATGCTGGGTGCCCACATCGAGGCCATCAACGCAGTACCCGATGGCACGTTCCCATCAGGGACTCCCAACCCTGTGGTGAGGAAGAACATAGAGCGTACGCTTGGCATCGCAGAGAAGATGAGGGGCGATTTCGATTTCCTCTTTATCTTCGATGGCGATGGAGACAGGATCGCGATATTCGACAGCGACCTCGAGTTCATCTCGCCTTCGGTCATAGTCTCTTTCATCGCAGATGCGCTCTCATCCCTCCCTGGAGGAGGATTCTCAGCCGGTCTGGATTCCAAGGCAGTTCCGTTTGCTTCCAGGGCGCTTGAGGACAAGGGCTTCACGCCGATTCTGATTCCGAATGGGCACTCTGTGATAAAGAACATGATAAGAAAGGGCATGATCTCATTCGCATCGGAAGAGACAGCGCACTACTACCTGAAGCTTGAGCGTGATGGCCATGGATACCCATATGAGAGCACTCTCCTCGTGGCTCTTCTCTTCTCATCATGCTGGGAGCGCGATCCCAGGCCGCTTGAGAAGCTGATTGCGCGTCAGAGAAGCGTTTTCTCGAAGCCTGAGTGGAGCTGCTTCTTCTCCAGCGACGAAGAGAGGGCGAATGCTATATCGAGTGTCCGCAGGGGCTTTGAGGATGATGGCTATTCGATCCAGGATACGCTGCCGGATGGGAGTCCTCTCGGGGCTTCCATCATGACAAAGAGCGATGAGGATGGCTGGTGCAGGCTCACGCTGCGTTCGAGCCAGAGCGAGAAGGGGCTTATGAGGATGATGCTCTATGCATCTTCCCAGGCCCTGCTTTCCCAGGCAGAGGAAAGGATAGGAAGGATAATAAAAGGAGAATCGAGATGATAGAGATCAGGAATCTTGTGAAAAGGTATCCATCAGGGCAGGAAGCGCTCAAGGGCGTGACACTCACTGTCCCCGATGACAGCGTGATTGCGCTCATAGGGCCTTCCGGGGCAGGAAAGAGCACTCTCATCAGGTGCATCAACAGGCTTGTGGAGCCAACCTCCGGTGAGATCCTGGTGAATGGAAAGGATATCGTTAAGCTGGGTAAGAAGGACCTCAGGATGCAGAGAAGGAAGATAGGCATGATATTCCAGGAATATGCCCTGGTTGACAGGCTCACTGTCATGGAGAACGTCCTCTCCGGGCAGCTTGGCTATGTCGGCTTCTGGAAGAGCGCCATGAGGAAGTTCCCCAAGGAGGCCATCGAGAGGGCATTCACGCTCCTTGAGAGGGTTGGGCTCCAGGATTACGTCGATAGCAGGGCAGACCAGCTTTCAGGCGGACAGCGCCAGAGAGTCGGAATCGCGCGTGCCCTGATCCAGAACCCGGAGCTCCTGCTTGTCGATGAGCCTACAGCCAGCCTCGATCCAAAGACCTCCAGGCAGGTCATGAGGCTGATTCTCGAGCTCGTTGAAGAGAACAGGCTCTCATGCATCATCAACATCCACGATGTCGAGCTTGCCAGGATGTTCTGCCCCAGGGTGGTCGGACTCCAGCTCGGAAAGGTCGTATTCGATGGCAGCAACGACGATATAGACAACAACGTCCTTACCACTATCTACGGAGAGGAGGACTGGAACCTGAAGAAGAAGGCAGCGGAAGAGGAGTGATATGGAAAGGACGTGGAAAAAGAAGCATCTGATTGCAAATCCCTTCCTGCGCTATGGCATTGCATTGGTCATCATCGCATACCTTTTATTCGCAGGCTCAGGGATAAAGGCAGACCCGCAGAGGATCGCGAACGGGCTTTCCAGGATACCGAAGCTCTTCTCGGGATTCTTCCATCCTGATTTCGCTTCAAGGGGAAAGTACATAGTCATCGGAATCCTGGAGAGCATAGCAATGACAGCTGTCGCGTCCCTTATAAGCATGTTCCTTGCGATTCCCCTTGCACTCGGCGCATCGAGGAATCTGGTTCCGAAATGGGTCTATCTGATATGCAGGCTTGTCCTGATGCTAATCAGAAGCCTCCATGTGGTAGTGCTCAGCATCCTCTTCGTGATCATGTTCGGCTATGGCCCTCTTGCAGGAGTGCTTACGCTGCTTCTGAACAGCATAGGATTCATCGGGAAGATGCTTGCAGAGGATATAGAGAACATAAACGATGAGCAGCTTGAGGCAATCAGGTCAACAGGTGCCAGCTGGCTACAGTGCGTGATCTATGCTGTCTGGCCCCAGATATCGACGCGCTTCATCGGCCTTTCGATATACAGGGCAGATATAAGCTTCAGGCAGTCCACTGTCATCGGCATCGTAGGTGCAGGAGGAATCGGGGCAATCCTCGATACAGCCATGGGCAAGTATGACTACAACACAGCAGGAGCGATCCTTCTTGTCATCATAGTCATGGTTCTCATCACTGAGTATGCTTCAAGCTCAATTCGCAGGAGGATCGTATAATGCCTTTTGTAGATTCTGAAAGGAAAGAGTGGGTCAGAAGGACCAGGAAGCAGCAGAATGCAAGGTTCGCATTCACTCTTCTTGGGCTGATAGTGCTTCTGGTCTCATGGAACTTCGTAAGCTCGCAGACGACATGGGAATTCGTTCTCGATGCCGGATACCAGATCCATGACTTCTTCTCAAGGATGTTCCCGCCTGATGTCAGGTACTTCTCGAAGATAATGCCAGCGCTCTGGGATACCATAACGATCTCAGTTTTCGGTACAGGAATAGCGGTCCTGATATCGTTCTTCCTTGCGTTCCTGGCTGCAAAGAACACGACTCCCAGCAGCATAGTGCGCCTCGTTGTGCTCACGTTCATCGTCGCATCGAGATCTGTGAACAGCATGATCTGGGCCCTTATAATCGTCCAGATAGTAGGACCGGGCCTTCTTGCGAGCATCATCGCAATCGCGATCCGCTCAGTGGGAATGGTCTCAAAGCTGATGTATGAGGCAATAGAGGAAATCGACAGGGAGCCGATAGAGGCGATTACGGCAACCGGCGCTTCAACGCTCCAGGTATTCGTATATGGCTATCTTCCGCAGATCATGCCATCCTTCGTAGGCACGGCAGTGTACAGGTGGGAGAACAACATAAGGGAGTCCACGATCATAGGAATCGTCGGAGGAGGCGGAATAGGGCTGCTGATGAACTCAGCCATAAACAGGCTGCAGTGGTCCCAGGTCCTGTCGATCCTGATCGTGATATTCATAACGGTAGTCGTTGCCGAATGGATTTCGGCAAAGATAAGAAAAGCAATCTCATAAAGATAAATGCAAAAAGGAGGCATCTTATGAAGAGATTATTTGCAGTCTTGCTGGTTCTGACACTGGCTGTTGCGGCTGTGCTTGCAAATGGCGCCAGCGAAAGCGCTAAGGCAGAAGAGGTACGCTATGGCGAGCTGGATCCTATCTACGTCGACAAGAACGGCGATATGGTCGCAGATCCACCTGAGGACCCATCGCAGTGGCTCGATCCCGATACGCTCATCTTCGCTTATGCTCCTGTAGAGGACCCAGCTGTCTATGAGGAAGTCTTCGTTGATTTCCAGAGGCACCTGGAGGAGGTTACAGGCAAGAAGGTCAAGTGGTTCGCAGTAACGAACTATGCAACCCAGATCGAGGCTATGAGAGCAGGAAGGCTCCATGTATCCGGCTTCGCTGCAGGCACAGTGCAGGATGCTGTCAATACAGGCGGATTCGTCCCGATGGCAGTGATGGGCACAGCTGACGGCTTTGTCGGTTACAGGATGGCAATCATCACATACAAGGGATCTGGAATAAAGACGATCGAGGACCTCAGGGGCAAGAACATCGCATTCGTATCCGAGAGCTCCAACTCAGGCTACAGCGCACCAAGGGCTCTTCTGTACCAGAACTTCGGCATCCTCCCAGGAAAGGATTACCAGGTTTCGTTCTCAGGAAAGCACGACAACTCCATCACAGGAGTATACAACAAGGACTATGACGCAGGCGCGATTGCCGATACGGTTCTTGCAAGAATGGTTGCAGGAGAACGCGTTCCTGATCCAGCAGAGTGGTGCGAGTTCATCTATCAGTCGGATATCTTCCCTCCAACGGCATGGGGAGTCAACTACAGACTCAAGCCAGAGCTCCAGGAGAAGGTCCGCGAGGCATTCCTGACATACAACTGGGAAGGCACTCTTATGCAGCAGACATGGCCAGAGGATGATAGGTTCATTCCTGTTGACTATGCAAAGGACTATGCTGTCCTCCGCACGATCCGCGAAGGAAGCGAGAAGGTTGCCGAGATTCTCGGTGAGTGATTCATAAGGAGGGAGATAGCTCCCTCCTTTCCTATTGGAGAGATTAATGCTTCAGGTCAACGTCCTTGGCTTCTCAGGAGGCCTTCAGGCAATCGATACGGGAAACACATCCCTGCTGGTGAGAAGCGGATGCTCATCGCTTCTTATCGATGCGTCGGGAAGCCCCGTCAAAGCGCTTCTTGAAAGCGGAGCGGATCCGATGGACCTCGATGGCCTCGTGCTTACGCATGCGCATGTGGACCATCTCTATGCGTTTCCTTCCCTGATCCACAACCTATGGCTCATGAAGAGGGAAAAGCCATTGATAGTGACAGGCAACGATGCGACGCTGGAGAAGGCGAAGGAGCTTATGGCTCTCTTCCTGCTTGATAGGAAGAGGATGATGGATATCATATGGGCGCCAGGGGCCGATAGGATAGGTGATATCGAGATCTCATCGTTCCCTCTCTTCCATAGGCCTCTTGTCCCAACAAGCGGCTTTGTCTTCTCATCGGGAAAAAGCAAGGTTTCCTACTTTCCTGACAGTGCTGCAACCCCTCCGTATCCTGATGCGGCAGCCTCATCGGATATAGTCTTCCACGAGGCAGGCGGAATAGATGATGATAGGGAGAAGCTCAGGAATGAAGGGCACTCGAGCGGCTATCTTGCAGGGGACGTAGCTGCATCCCTCGATGCGGGAAGGCTGGTGCTTGTGCATCTCCCGCGCTCTGGCCGGAGCGAAATACTAAGAGATGCAAGAAGGCGCTTTGAACGCACCGAGCTTGCTCAGATAGGAGAGATATACACTGCATGAGAGAAGGCCTGTTTCCAGGCCTTCATTCAGTTAAGATAGGATGATAGGAATTTCCTTGTTCTATCGTTCTCGGGGTTGTCGAAGACCTGGTCTGGACTTCCTTCCTCGACGATCACTCCCTGGTCCATGAAGATCGCGTAATCGGATATGCCCTTTGCGAAGCTCATCTCATGGGTCACGACGACCATCGTCATCTTCTCCTGGGCAAGCTCCCTTATGACCTTCAGGATCTCCTGCGTGAGCTCCGGGTCCAGCGCTGATGTAGGCTCGTCGAAGAAGAGCACCTCCGGATCCAGCGCCAGTGCGCGCGCGATAGATACTCTCTGCCTCTGCCCGCCTGATAGCTCGCATGGATATGCCTTTGCTTTCTCAAGCAGGTTCATCTTCCTCAGGAGCTCCTCGGCCTTCGCTTCTGCTTCAGCCTTGCTTCTTTTCAGCACAGCCCTCTGTGCCTCTGTTATGTTCCTCATCACTGAGAAGTGAGGAAAGAGGTTGAATGACTGGAAGACAAGCCCCGTCTTCAGCCCGATCCTCTTCTGGACATCCGGTCTGCTGTATATGGCCTTGCCTTTCTCGCTTGAGAAGAGAGTGTCTCCTCCGATCACAAGAGTCCCGTCATCGGCCTTCTCGAGCTGGGTTACGATCCTCAGCATCGTTGATTTGCCAGATCCCGATGGACCTATTACCGACAGTACCTGTCCTTTCTCCACTGAGAATGAGATATCCCTGAGGACCTTGTTGTCTCCGAAAGCCTTTGATAGGTGGCTGGCCTTTATTATCTGCATAGCATCACCTGTAGTAATCCATTTTCCTCTCAGCTATGTCGAATAGCTTCGAGACAATGTAGTTCATCACGAAATAGAATACGCCTGCGATGAATATAGGGAGCGTCGAGAACATCCTCGAGGATGCGGTCTGCGCTACCCTGAAGAGCTCAGCGACTCCTATTGTCTGCGCCAGCGCTGTATCCTTGACGAGCGTTATGACCTCGTTTCCCAGCGATGGCATTATCGTCTTGATCACCTGAGGGAGTATGACATGGAAGAAGGTGTATGGCTTCGAGAAGCCGAGCACCTTGCTTGCCTCATACTGGCCTTTGTCTATGCTCTGGAGACCTGAGCGGTAGATCTCCGCAAAATATGCGGCATAGTTGATGACATATGCGAGGATCACTGCCGTGAATCTGTCGTATGATACCCCGAACACATAGTATGGAGCGAAGTATACGAATATAAGCTGCAGGATCAGAGGCGTGCCCCTCATGATCTGGATATACAGGTCCGTAATCCACCTTACGATCCTTATCCTGCTCATCTTGCCCTTTGCGACGAGAAAGCCGAGAGGAAGGGCGAAAAGCAGGGTAAGGAAGAAGACCTTGAGGCTTACCGCTGTACCTGAAAGCATCTGCATGAGGAGCTTTGCCATCTTATTTTCCTACTACTGTGATGTCGGCGCCGAACCACTTTGCGCTGATCTCGGCGAGCGTTCCGTCCTTTGCCATATCGTTGAGAGCGCCCTGCACTGCATCCCTGAGTGCCACGTCTCCCTTTCTGAAGCCGATTCCGTATTCCTCATTCGCAAGATACTCATCGACGATCCTGAAGTCCTTTCCTGATCTGTTTATGTTGTCATTCGCAACCAGCAGGTCCATTACGACAGCATCGACTCCGCCGATCTCGAGGTCCATCAGAGCCGTCAGGTTGTCCTTGAACTCCACAATGCCCTTCAGGCTTTCCTCGAATCCCTCTGTGTCAGCAATAGCGTCCTGTGCAGAGGATCCTGCCTGTACGCCTACTGTCTTTCCCTTGAGGTCCGCAAGCTTATTGATTCCGGATGAGCCCTTTACGATTGCAACCTGTGCGTTATCCACATATGGGTCTGAGAATGTCAGTGCCTCAAGGCGCTCCGGTGTGATCGTGAAGCCGTTCCAGATGCAGTCGATGTTGCCTGTTGCGAGCTCCTGCTCCTTTGCTGCCCAGTCGATCGGCTGGCACTTGAGCGTGACTCCGATTCTCTTGCAGACTTCCTTTGCTGTATCGATATCGAAGCCTACGATCTCGCCGTTCTCATCCCTGTATCCCATCGGCGGGAAGGAATCGTCAAGGCCGAGTATGAATACACCTTTGTCCTGGACCTTCTTGAGCGAAAGGTCCTGGCCTTCTTCCTTTGTCCCGTTTGCAAAGAGCATGGCTGCTGCGAGAAGCATAGCGATGCATAGAGCAATCTTCTTTCCTGTTTTCATTATCATTCCTCCATTTCGGATGGAATGAAGTATAACCTTTATGGTATTCATTGAAAAGCGCATAGATATGCAGAAAATGCATATTGGTCTCTTTTTTCGTAAGATATACAAACTCCCTGTTTGGAATTATGATGGTCGTATGACAAGACTTCACATACTGGGAACGGGCAATGCACAGGCGGTTGCCTGCTACAATACATGCCTATGCATAGAGAACGAGGAGGGCTTCCTCCTTGTCGATGGCGGAGGAGGGAATGGGATACTCGGAATCCTTGAGAAGAAGGGCATCGGGCTCTCATCCATCCACGATATATTCATCACCCATATCCACGCAGACCACATACTCGGGATAATCTGGATGATAAGGCGCATCGGCGAGACTATGATCAAGGGGAAGATGGACGGAGAGCTGAGGATCTACTGCCACAGGGAGGCAATGGACTTCCTTGTCTCCACCTGCAATGCGATCATCGCAGGTAAGGTCATGAAGCTTGTAGGCGACAGGATACGCTTCATCCTTCACGAGGATGGGGATGAGCGCACGATAATAGGAAACAGGTTCACGTTCTTCGATACAGGTTCGACGAAGATGAAGCAGTTCGGATTCAGGATGGAGTACGATGGCAAGGTGCTGGTGGATGCAGGCGATGAGCCTCTCTCCGAGAGAAACAGGCACTATGCCAGAGGCGCCGATTACCTGACGCATGAGGCATTCTGCCTCTATGAGGACAGGGATGTCTTCAGGCCATATGAGAAGCACCATAGCACAGCGCGCGATGCCGCGATCCTTGCGGAGGAGCTCGGGGTGAGGAACCTTATTCTATACCATACGGAGGACAGAACGCTCCAAAGCAGGAAGGAGAGGTATGGCGCGGAGGCCCGATCTGTTTACAGCGGGAATGCAATCGTTCCTGACGACTTGGAGACTATTGAGATATAAGTCTCTTTATCGGAAGGAAATGTTTTGGCTTTCATGTTGAATCCGCATTGCTATTGCATTCAAATACATAGTTTTTTGCACCAGTTTTGTTGACATTCAGTGAATGATTGTCGTATAAAAATGCTATAAACTGTATTGAAAAGGAGAGAATGGATGAAATCAGTAATCAATCACAGATCGATGCTATCTTCTGTTCTCGTCCTAGTAGTCCTACTTATTGCAAGCTGAACCACGGTTTTAGCTATGTTTTGGTATGGCCCGTGGTATATAAGCACCACGGGTATTTTTTTTAACGGAGGTCTGGTAGATGGAGACAAACGAAAGCGGCAGCTACGCACTTGCTATCCTGGTCAATAACAAGCCTGGAATACTGATGAGGGTTGTCGCATTGTTCTCGAGAAGAGGCTATAACATCGATTCGCTTTCAGTAAGCGAGACAGAATCCCATGAGAGGAGCCGCATAACGATCGTTGTCAGCGGAAACAGGATGATCGTTGAGCAGATCGTAAGGCAGGTGGAGAAGCTGGTCGATGTCATAAGGGTTTATGAGATGACCTCCTCCGGGTCCCTGCAGAGGGAGCTGATGATGGTCAAGATCAAGGCCGATGACAGCACAAGGTCGAAGATCGTCGAGCTTGGCGATATCTTCAAGTCCAAGGTGCTGGATGTGACTCCGACCACGGTCACGCTTCAGGTCACAGGACCTCTGGACAAGCTTGAGTCCTTCCTGGAGCTTGCAAGGCCATATGGAATAGTGGAACTTGTCAGAACTGGTATAACTGCCCTGGAGAGGGGAGCTAGGCCTCTATCTGAGATAACATACGAAGACTGATAAACAGAGAGGTGTATTATGAGCAGGATGTTCTATGATACTGACACGGATCTTTCTTACCTGAAGGGCAAGAGAGTCGCAATCATCGGATATGGCAGCCAGGGCCATGCGCATGCGCTTAACCTTCATGAGTCAGGAGTTGATGTAGTCGTAGGTCTCTACAACGGATCCAAGAGCTGGGCAAAGGCAGAGGAAGCAGGACTCAAGGTCATGACAACCGAGGATGCAGTAAAGTGCTCCGATATCGTCATGATCCTCGTCAACGACGAGAAGCAGGCTAAGCTGTACAAGACTTCGATCGAGCCTAATCTCAGGGCAGGCATGTATCTTGCATTCGCTCATGGCTTCAATATCCACTTCGGTCAGATCATCCCTCCAGCAGATGTCAACGTCATCATGATCGCTCCTAAGGGACCAGGCCACACAGTAAGAAGCCAGTTCCAGGAAGGAAAGGGCGTTCCTTCGCTTATCGCTGTAAGCCAGGATCCATCCGGAGACAGCCAGAAGGTCGCTCTTGCATATGCTGCAGGAATCGGTGCAGGCAGGGCAGGCATCTTCGAGACAACATTCAAGGAAGAGACAGAGACAGACCTCTTCGGAGAGCAGGCAGTCCTCTGCGGCGGCGTAACAGCGCTGATCAAGGCTGGATTCGATACCCTTGTAGAGGCTGGCTACCAGCCTGAGATGGCATACTTCGAGTGCTGCCATGAGATGAAGCTGATCGTCGACATGATCAACCAGGGCGGATTCGCATACATGAGGTATTCGATCTCCGATACAGCTGAGTACGGCGACTACATCACAGGAAAGAAGATCATCACAGATGATACGAAGAAGGCCATGAAGGCAGTCCTGAGCGATATCCAGGATGGTACGTTCGCCCGCAACTGGCTTCTTGAGAACCAGGTCGGAAGACCATACTTCAACGCACGCCGCCGCCAGGAAGCCGATACCCTGATCGAGGAGACAGGAAAGAGGCTCAGATCCCTGATGAGCTGGCTGAAGAAATAACATAGGAGGACCAAGATGGCAGATAAGGTATATATTTTCGATACTACCCTACGTGATGGCGAGCAGGCTCCTGGCTACAGCATGAACCTTGAAGAGAAGATCAGAATGGCAAGGCAGCTTGAGAGCCTAGGCGTAGATATAATCGAAGCCGGATTTGCCATCTCTTCCCCAGGGGATTTCGATAGCGTGCAGGCGATAGCAAACAGCGTTGACAGCTGTCAGGTCGCATCCCTCGCAAGGGCCCTTCAGAAGGACCTTGATGCGGCATGGAATGCCGTGAAGGGTGCACGCAATCCCCGCATCCACCTCTTTCTCGCGACATCCGACCTCCATCTCCAGCACAAGCTGAAGATGAGCAGGGAGGATGCTCTCGAGAGGATCAGGAGCAGCGTCAGGTACGCACGCAATCTCTGCCCAAATATCGAGTTCTCGCTCGAGGATGCAACAAGGACGGATCTTGACTACATGTGCCGCGTAGTGGAGACAGCGATCAGCGAGGGCGCAACCACAGTCAACCTCCCTGATACTGTCGGATACTCCACTCCTGAGGAGATCACAAGGATGATCTCGACTGTCAGGAACAGGGTTCCGAATGTGGATAAGGCTATCCTGAGCATGCACTGCCATGATGACCTCGGCCTTGCGGTTGCAAACTCCATTGCAGGCGTGAAGGCAGGAGCAAGGCAGGTTGAGTGCACTCTTTGCGGAATCGGAGAGAGGGCAGGAAACGCACCGATGGAGGAGGTTGTGATGGCAATAAGGACCAGGCACGATCTCTATCCATATGAGACAGGCATAAGAACAGAGGAGATATGCAGGTCAGCAAGGCTCCTCTCATCCATCACGGGCGTGAAGATATTCCCTTCCAAGGCGATTGTCGGAGACAACGCATTCGCCCATGAGTCTGGAATCCACCAGCATGGCGTGATGGCTAACTCAAAGACATATGAGATCATGACACCTGAGAGCGTGGGAGTCATGAAGACAAGCCTCGTGCTTGGAAAGCACTCGGGCCAGCATGCATTCGAGAGAAAGCTCGAGGAGCTTGGCTATACGCTCACATCAGAGGAGATCTCGCATCTCTTCTCTGAGTTCAAGAAGGTATGCGACAGGAAGAAGAATGTCTCAGATAAGGACATCATCGCACTTGTCGAGTCCACAGAGACGCCATCGGAGCAGATCTGGAGCCTCAATTCCTTCGTTGTCAACAGCGGAAACAGAATGACAGCGACAGCATGCATATCGCTCAGGAAGGGCGATAAGGTCTATGAGGAGGTTGCTAAGGGCACAGGTCCTGTATTCGCTTCCCTCCGCGCTGTCGAGAAGATAATAAAGCACCCGTTCTCCCTTGAGGATTACCAGCTCTCGGCTGTCACCGAGCACAGGGATGCGCTTGGTGAGGTAATCGTCAGGATCAAGGACCAGAGGGGCACATTCAGGGGCAGGGGAGTCTCCACAGATGTCATCGAGGCATCCATCCTTGCCGGTCTTGCAGCCGTGAACAGGATGCTCGACGAGAGCTCGACATCCATGTCCTCGGGACCCAATGCGACTGCAATGTCTTTCGAAAACGATATGCTTACAGGTCATACCGACAAATAGGAGGGAAAATGACTATTACTGAAAAGATCCTCGCCCGCGCAGCCGGTCTTGAGGCAGTGCATCCGGGGCAGCTTATAATGGCTGACCTGGATATGGTCCTCGGAAACGATATAACAAGCCCTGTTGCGATCAACGAGTTCCCGAAGTTCGGGAAGGAGAAGGTCTTCGACAAGGACAGGATCGCACTCGTCCCGGACCACTTCACGCCTAACAAGGACATAAAGGCCGCAACGCAGTGCGCAATGGTCAGGGCTTTTGCATCCAAGGAGGAGATCACGAACTACTTCGAGGTCGGAAGAGTCGGTATAGAGCATGCCCTCCTTCCTGAGAAGGGACTTGTGACAGCAGGCGATGTCGTGATCGGAGCAGATAGCCACACATGCACATACGGCGCTCTCGGCGCATTCTCCACAGGAGTGGGATCGACCGACATGGCTGCAGGAATGGCCATCGGCAAGGCATGGTTCAAGGTGCCTTCGACGATCAGGTTCATCCTGAAGGGCTCGCTGGGAAAGCATGTCTCCGGAAAGGACCTGATCCTGCATATCATCGGCATGATAGGAGTCGACGGAGCGCTTTACAGGGCTATGGAGTTCCAGGGGCCTGGAGTTCAGTCCCTATCCATGGATGACAGGTTCACGGTCTCCAACATGGCAATAGAGGCAGGTGCGAAGAGCGGTATATTCCCTGTCGATGAGAAGACTCTCGAGTACCTGAAGGAGCATGGCGCTAAGGAGCCTAAGGTATTCTATTCGGATGACGATGCAGAGTATGAGAAGACATACGAGATCGACCTTTCTGAGCTCAGGCCGACAGTAAGCTACCCGCATCTTCCCGAGAACACGCATCTTGCGAAGGAATCAGGGGATATCAGGATCGACCAGGTCGTGATCGGAAGCTGCACCAACGGCCGCCTTTCGGACCTGCAGGCCGCAGCTGAGATACTCAAGGGACATACTCTCAAGCCATGGGTAAGGTGCATCGTCATTCCCGCAACCCAGAGAATCTACCTTGAGGCAATGCATCAGGGGCTATTCGATATCTTCGTCAATGCAGGGTGCGTAGTCTCCACTCCGACATGCGGACCATGCCTCGGAGGCTATATGGGAATCCTGGCTGAGGGTGAGAGATGCATCTCCACTACCAACCGCAACTTCGTAGGAAGGATGGGACATGTAAGGAGCGAGGTGTACCTTGCTTCGCCTGCAGTAGCCGCGGCTTCCGCAATCACAGGATATATCACAGACCCGGAGGAGATCAGATGAAGGCATCAGGAAAGGTTTTCAGATACAAGGACAATGTCGACACGGATGTGATCATCCCTGCGCGCTACCTAAATACCTCGGACCACAAGGAGCTTGCAAGCCACTGCATGGAGGATATCGATCCTGAGTTCGTGAAGAGCGTGGAAAAGGGAGATATCATCGTAGCCGACAGGAACTTCGGATGCGGATCTTCAAGGGAGCATGCGCCGATAGCGATAAAGGAATCGGGAGTCAGCTGCGTTATTGCCAGGACCTTCGCAAGGATCTTCTACCGCAATTCGATAAACATCGGGCTTCCTATCCTCGAATGCCCTGAGGCTGTCGATGGCATAAGCAAGGGCGATATAGTCGAAGTAGACTTCTCTACAGGAGTCATCCATGACGTGACGACCGGCAAGAGCTATCAGGCTGAGCCGTTCCCGCCATTCATGCAGGCCCTGATCGAAGCAGGCGGGCTTGCTCCGTATATCAAGGAGAATTACTGATGGAAATGAGAATAGCGCTTGTTCCAGGCGATGGAATAGGCCCTGATATCGTGAAGGAGGCCGTTAAGGTCCTCGATAGAACAGCAGAGGTCTTCGGCCACAGGATCGAATACACTGAGATCGATGCCGGAGGAATCTCCATAGACAGAAACGGCGTTCCTCTCACAGAGGATGCTATCAGAAGGGCGAAGGAGGCAGATGCTGTGCTTCTCGGTGCAGTCGGAGGCCCCAAGTGGGACAGCCAGCCAGGGCCGAACAGGCCTGAGAGGGCTCTTCTGGGGCTCAGGAGCGCGCTAGGGCTATTCTGCAACCTGCGCCCTGCCTCGATATATCCGGAGCTTTCCGATGCATCCCCTCTCAAGAGCTCGATCATCGAGAAGGGAGTGGATGTCCTGGTTGTCAGGGAGCTTACAGGGGGAATCTACTTCGGTGAGCATAAAAGAAGCGAGGACGGGGAAGAAGCCTATGATGTCATGAAGTACTCCAAGGCAGAGATCAGGCGCATCGCGATAAAGGCATTCGATGCCGCAATGCTCAGGAGAAAGCACGTGACGCTTGTTGATAAGGCCAATGTGCTTGAGTCCTCAAGGCTCTGGAGGGAGGTCGTTAAGGATGTATCTGCATCGTATCCAGAGGTTGATTTCGACATGATGTACGTCGACAATGCATCGATGCAGCTTGTAAGGAACCCTGCGCAGTTCGATGTCATCCTCACGGAGAACATGTTCGGCGACATCCTCTCGGATGAGGCTTCGATGATCACTGGGTCCATCGGAATGCTTGCTTCTGCTTCCCTCAGGTCCGATTCCTTCGGGATGTACGAGCCCATCCACGGATCGGCACCCGATATCGCAGGCAAGGGAATCGCGAACCCGATTGCGACGATACTCTCGTCAGCTATGATGCTTCGCTACACATTCGGCCTCGAGAAGGAGGCAAGGGCAATAGAGGATGCAGTCAGTGCTTCTATCCATGAAGGCCTAAGGACTGCTGATATAGCTGGAAAAGAAGATGCTGTCTCTTCCACTCAGGAAGCAGGCGATCTTATTGCAAGGAGGATAAAATGAGATCCGATTTAATGAAGAAGGGCGATGACAAGGCACCGCATAGATCGCTGATGAAGGCTCTGGGCTGGACTGATAGGGAGATAGCGATGCCTACTATCGGAATCGTCTCTGCATTCAATGAGATAATCCCAGGCCACAAGGAGCTGAATAGGATCGCAGATGCAGTCAAGGCAGGAGTAAGGGAGAACGGCGGAAACCCTGTGCAGTTCCCTGTCATCGGTGTATGCGATGGAATCGCAATGGGGCACAAGGGAATGAAGTACTCCCTTGCATCGAGGGAGCTCATCGCCGACTCGATCGAGGTCATGGCTACAGC
>JAXFQZ010000124.1:0-26349 GCA_034178685.1 Candidatus Ornithospirochaeta sp.
AATCGAGAAGAATATCTTCCTTCTTGAAGCTCCATCGATTATCGCAGCCTCATAGAAGGACTTCGGAACATCCTTGAGCGCTGCAAGGAACAGAACCATCGTTGCACCGAATTGCCATACGTGAAGCAAGGAAACGACGAAGAGCGATGCGATATCATTCGTCAGGAATGAATATGGGCCAAGGCCAAGGGGCTTGAGAATAGCATTCAGAAGTCCATCCTCAAGGAATAGGAATCTCCAGAGGATCGCAATTGCTACATTACCTCCCATCAGGGATGGAATATAGTAGATGGAACGGAATAACCCTATTCCCTTGACATTGGATGTAAGCACATAGGCAATGAATAATGCGAATATCATCTTGCATGGCACTGTTATGAGGACATATTCGATATTCACTTTAGCGGCCATCCAGAAATTCGGGTCCTGGAACATATCGATGAAGTTCTGAAGACCTATGAACTTCGGGCTGGAGATAATTTTGTACTTCGTAAACGATAGGCCAATAGTCATAAGAAGAGGACCAGCCTTGAAGCAGATCAAGCCTATGAGCCATGGAAGGATAAACAGGAAACCTGTCCACTTGTTCTCTCCGCAGTTCGCCTTGAATTTCCTTTTTTGATTTATACGCATAATCACTCCATCAAATATTGGTACTACCTTTATTGATATCGTAAAGGCCTTTCTCCAATACTGTCAAGAAAAAACATCACCCTTTGCGAAAACAATGTAAACTATAAGAATAATTCATTTTTATTAAATAAATTAATTCCATTATTGAGGTCTATTCAACAGGAGCTATGCAGCACAGAAAAATAATTCTTTACAATTTTTTGCGTAGGATATAATACTATATTGGTAGAACCATTACAGCGGAGGAATTCAATGTCGACTAAATGGTGGGAAGGATACCCTTGGAGAAACATCCAGACGAATCTCAGACAGATAGACATGGCTGATATCAATGCCGAGGAATATGCAGAATCCATCAAGGATATGGATGCAACAGTTGCGATGATCAACTTCGGAGGGATAATAGCCAGTTACCATACAGCTCTTGAGGATCAGACAGAGAGCGATTACCTGACAGGAGACGATCTGGGAAAGATCATAGCAGCCTGCCATAAGAAAGGAATCAGGGTAATAGCCAGAATGGATTTCTCCAAGATCAGGAAGCCTGTGTATGACAGGCATCCGGACTGGGCATATAGAGACATAAATGGAAACATCGTCAACTACAATGGGGATGTACATGCATGCATAAACGGCGGCTATCAGCAGGAATATGTATACAGGATCATAGACGAGATCCTGGATAAATTCGATATCGATGGGATTTTCTTCAATATGGGAGGATTCACCGATACTGACTACAGCTACAATTACTACGGACCATGCCATTGCGAGAATTGCAAGAGGGAATTCATGAGGATGTTCGGCAGGAAGATCCCAGCACGTAAGGATATGGATGATCCCGATTGGAGAAAATACCTTCTCTTCAAGGAGACTATAGTAGAGAGGGAGAAGAAGAGGATGGCAGACTATATCCATAGCAGGAATGAGAATATAGCTGTCGATCTGTTCGATATAGGAAGATGCGAATCAAATACAGAGTATAAGAGGCCCCTGCCCTATTTCCAGTATTCAGCGTCAAGCAACACAAGAATGCTGAAAGGAATAAGCAAGAAGATCATCCCTACTAATACAACCGTGGATTTCATCGGTTATTTCTATCGCCATGTATCCGTGTCTGCTGCACAGCACAAGCTGAGGCTATATCAGGCAATGGCAAACAGAGGCGGCCTGGACTATTATCTGATAGGCAGACTGGACAATCACAGGGACAGGACCGCATACAAGCCTGTAAAGGAAGTGTTCTCTGTCCACAAGGCTAATGAAGACCTGTTCTCCTCATGTCTGGAATCAATGGCAGAGGTCCTTCTCCTTAAGACAAGATTCTGGGATATCATAGCAGAGGAAAGAGGATGGGTCAGATTCCTGAGCGAGAACCATATTCCTTTCGATGAGGCCTTCGAGTCAGACTTGCTGGATTCGGACATCTCTCGGTATTCCACGATCATCATCCCGGAGATCCTGAAGCTATCCGGGCAGGCGATTGCAAAGCTGACAGCTTTTGCTCGAAACGGGGGAACTGTGATAGTCGTTGGCGAAAGCGGAAAATACGATGGCGAGTACGATGAAGCGGAAAATCCATTCGGGGAACTCCTCGGAATCACATCATCTCCTTTCGTCAGGACCGATATGCTCTCATCGATGTTCATCAAGAAGCCTGAGGAGGCAGGTATCTTCAAAAGCATGGAGGATACTGATGTCATTATGCTTGGCGACAAGTACATCTATTGCAGATACAGCGGCAATGTTGAGAAATACATGCGCCTGATTCCGCCGCACAAGTACGGACCACCTGAGAGATGCTATTATACAGAGGTCACGGACCACCCATGCCTGACAGTGAACAGGATAGGCAAAGGAAAAGGCATATTCCTTCCATGGCAGCCTGGGACATTGTACTACAGGGAGGGCTACGACAATACGCTGTTCATCATATCCGACATTCTAAAGGTCATCGCAGGCATAGCATCGGTATCTGAATCGGCTTCGCCAATGGTAGAGATCACGTACAGCAGGGAGAAGGAAGACCGATTCTTCCTCGTGCAGATGGTAAATACATCCGGGCATTATGGAACATCCTATTTCGATGCACTGAAGATAGGGGATATCGACATCTCAATAGAGTGCAGCAGGAAGATAAGCAAAGCAAGAACCGTCATTGCAGGCTCTGAGCTGCCATTCAGGCAAACAGGCTCTTCTGTATCCTTCACTGTTCCATTGCTGAAGGATTATGAATGCATTGTACTGGAATAACGCTATGGCAAGAAATGCACTGATCTACCTGCCATACCCTGATGAATACCTTGATAGGATCGCAAAGTCACTTGAATGCAATGGCTTAAATCCTATCAGGGTCTGTATGGATGACCAGGAAAAAGCCCGGGAGATGCTTATGTCCTCGGAGATTGTGCTGCTCGGCAAGGAGCTTCCCCAGGATGAGCTTGAGGCATCCCCTGCCAAATGGATCCATTTTGACTGGGTTGGTATAGAGAAAAACCTAAATGAGGGCCTCTTCAGGGATAGGATAATAACAAACGGTTCAGGGAGGAATTCCATATGCCTTGCAGAGCATGCGCTATTCTTCATGCTCTCGCTATCATATGGAATCAGGGATATTTTAGAGGAACAGGAAGCCAGGAGGTGGATGATAAAGGACAGCTTCTCCTATCGAACGCTATGTGGTAAAACGGCATTGATTCTGGGAATAGGATCCATAGGAAAGGAAATCGCAAGACAGGCGAAGGCCTTAGGGATGAAGACCATCGGCTTCTCACGATCAATAAAGCCATGTATCCCTTATATTGATAAACAGATAGACAGAGATCTGGACAATGCGATAATGGAGGCTGACTTCGTGATCGATTGCCTTCCATTGAATAACAGCACAGTGCATTTCATAGACATCGATTTCTTCTCGAAGATGAAGAAGACAGCCTTCTTCATCAATATCTCAAGGGGAGGAACAGTAGATGAAAGCGCATTGGAATGGGCTTTAGGAAACAATGTGATAGCAGGAGCGGCAAGCGATGTCTTCGAGAAAGAGCCCTTAAGCAGAGAAAGCGTATTATGGGGAATGCCGAATATGATAATCACTCCACATCGATCGCCACAGAGCCCTATGAAATTCGATATAGGCACAGATACCATCATCGAGAATATAGGGCTATTCTGCAAAGGGGCTAGATTGAGGAACCAGCAGACGCTATCAGATATCTATAGCCTGAATTGAAAATCAAGGATCAAAGTAAATTCCAGCACACCTGGCATTATTCCGCTCCAAGCCTCAATCCCTCGATATCTCATGGGGAACATAGGTTCCCTGAAGGATTATGGTGGATGAAGGCAATGTCGGATCCTCAAGGAGATTGAGCATCTGGCGCCCTGCAAGCCTTCCTAGCTCTGCTGTAGGCTGGCACACAAGGCTCATATGCTGCAGTCCGTACTGTGCGATGCTGCTGTCCTTGAAGCCGAGTATCTCTATGTCCCTGCCGGGCTTTATCCCTGATTGCTGCATGAGCATCATGGCCTCCACAGCCATGAAGTTGTTTGTGATCGCTATTGCTGTGCATCCTGCATCGAGAAGCGATGTGAGATGGGATTTAACGCAGTGCGTCATCGAGTCGCCTATCTTAACAAGATCCGGATCATAAAGACCATGGCTCTTCATGACGTTCTCGTAGGCTGCGAGCCTCTCCTTGGATGTCGATATCCTGGAAAGCCCCGTGATTATGCCAATCCTTCTATGCCCATGCCTTATGAAGTCCTCGATGCCCTGGCAAGTGGCTTCATAGCAGTCAACACAGATTGTGCACTTTGGGCAGCCCGAAAGCTTCCTGTCTATGAAGATGGCAGGCATCCCATCGGGAATCAGCATCCTTATCTCATCGTATTCCTCCATAGTGGAAGCAATCATGAGGCCATCGGCCATTCCGCGGGAGAGAGTGCTTATGATCTCCTTCTCCCTGCTCTTGGTTTCCTTGGTATTGAGGATTATGAGCTTGTACCCCTTCGAGGCAAGGACTGTCTCTATCTCATCTATCAGCGTTGAGAAGAACGGATTCGCGATATCAGGGACGATGAAGGCAATGACATTCATCTTGCCTGTCTTGAAGTTCCTTGCCGCGATATTAGGCTTGTAATCGAGGATCCTGATAGCATCATCGACCTTCTGCCTTGTGGAAGGAGATACCTTCTTCGTGCCGTTGATCACATGGCTGACAGTTGCTGCGGAAACACCTGCCTTCTTGGCAACATCCAGAATACTCGGAACCAGCATTCTACCTCCTAGATGACGGCACCAAGCGAAATAAGCCTTGTGCGAAGCTTCTCAATATCGACATCCTGGACCGCTATTCCGGATGATGATGCCATTGCAGCCGCAACCCCTGCAGCCTGTCCCATTCCCATGCAGCTTGCCTGCACCCTGAGGGAGGCGAAGGCCTCCTTGGATGCAGAGAGCGATCTTCCTGCAACTATCAGATTCGGGAAATCAGGGGCAATCAGCGCTCTATATGGCACATAGGCAGCGCTTTCAAGGAAATTGCATCCCTGCTGCTCCGAGGCTGTGGAGTGGATATCTATCGGATGGGCGCATCTAGAGATGCTGTCCTCATACTTATATGCATTGAGGTATTCCTCTGCCGTTATAACATGCACGCCTTTGATATGCCTCGATTCCCTGATCCCGGCCTGCGCAGGGGTGGCCGAGACATAGCATCTGCTGAATTCGGGGAAGTTCTTCCTAAGCGCGTCGGCAAGCGTGAACACATCCTCCCTAAGCCTTGCCTCTGCACGTGAGAAATCGCGGTTATCGCATGAGTTGGCGGCTGTGCGCGTCATATTCACAGCAACAGAGCCATCATGGAGGACAGTGCAGAACCAAGGGCCTCCGAATACAGGAAGCTTCTCCTTCCTCGAAAGCTCGATCAGCTTCTCCCTTGCAGGGTATGACTGGCAGTTGACGCCCTGCTTATTGTGGTGCATTGCGCTTCCTACCAGCTCCGAGCCGGTATCCACACCGGAGAGGATGAAGCACATCGATGCAGGCTGCAGCTCAGAGCCCTCCCATTCCTGCATAGGCACACCCGCCATGTATGCTATATCCGCATCGCCGGTTGCATCGATCACTGTCCTTGCCTTGATTGCCTCGCTTCCGTTCTTGTTCTCGAAGACAATGGTGCTGATGCTGTTGCCATCATCCTTGATAATGGAAGTTATATAGCTGTTCATATATGCATCGATGCCGGACTCGAGAACCATCCTCTGCGCGCATAGCTTATAGAGCTCAGGGTCGAATGCGACGTTGTTCAGAGGCTGCTCGACAAGAGCGCCTCCCATTTCCCTGAGCCTCTCTACGAATTCCCATGGGATTCCCCCGATATTCCTCTCGCCATTGTAGCTGAATACCGAGATAGGCGTAACGTATGAGGCTGTAGCCATTCCTCCCAGAAAGCCATAGCGCTCTATCAGGGCTGTCTTCGCGCCTTCCCTTGCGGCTGCTATTGTTGCGATGAAGCCGCTAGGGCCGCCCCCGCATACTACGACATCGTATTCACCTACAACTGCTGCTTTCCTCTTTATCTCTATGGTATTCATTGATTTCCTCCTTCAATTATGCTTCTTCCCACTCTCTCCATCAGCCGAAGCGCTGCAGGAACAGCAGAGGATGGAAGATTCATCAGAAAGCTGTCTGCCTCATAAGTGAATTCTCCTTCATAGGCGATATCGCTTAGAGCCGATGCAATCGCTTTCCAGTCAAGCCTTCCCAGGAACGGCAGCGTATGCTGGTCCTCCCTGAGGTTGTTATCATGTATATGAAGGGCCTTCAGTCTCTCACGGCCAAGGATCCTTATCGCATTCTCCGGCTTCTCTCCGACAAGAGCGCTATGGCCTACATCCAGGCATGCCCTGATATATGGGCTTGATAGCCTGTCTATATCCTCGCATAGGTCTTCTGCAAAGCCACCGGTGTTCGCGATTATGCACCCTCTTTCCCGATCGCGCTGCCACATATTCTCATAGCCGATCACGATTCCGAGCTCCTCGGCCTTGGGAAGGAGCCTTCTCATATATTCATAGCTCATTTCCCTGAGCTTCTTCCCATGCTCGATGTAATCAAGGTGGTGCAGGGGATGTATGACTATTATCGATGCTCCCATTATGGATGCTATCTCCATCGACCTGAGCATCCTCGGCATCACTGTATTCTCCATTATCCAGGGATCTGCGAAATCGAATATGTGTGGCCCATGGGCCTGTGTGCACTCAAGTCCTATGCTGTCTAGGATCTCCCTCTCGCGCATAGCCTCATCATGCCACGTATCAAGAACGAAGGGATTGTCATCCTGGTCCATCCTGAATAGCGACAGGTCAACCGAATCGAAGCCGGCAGCCTTGATTGCCTTCATCCCCTCCTCGAAGCCGAGCTTCCTCTGGGGAGCATATGTCTGGGTCGCAAGCCTCATACTCCACCCTCCAGGCTCAGGTCCCCTGAAGGCATGACAGTGAAGAGAGCATCGCTGTACCCGATGCGCACATGCCTGACACTGCCCTTACGGATGCTTTCGATAGCGCTATCGGCAGTAGTGTCTATTGCGTTGTAGATTACATAATCAGGATCGAGAGAGAGCACTCCACGGGCAGCCTCATCACGGAGTATGCCATGATGGGGATACTTCACAGCATCAGGCCTTCCTATCTCCGATCCCCAGCGCTCAAGCATCATGTCGAAGCTCTCGTCGCTTCTTTCTGTTTTCTTCATCGAGTCTCCTGTGAACAGGAAGCTCCTGCCGCAATACCTGATAAGAAGCCAGAGGGAATTTGCGTTGGTGATCGAAATCGGCAGGGATTTAGCCTGCTCCTTTGCATATAGCTCCCTGCATAGATCCGCTCTCCCTGCTTCTCCCCAGTCGCATACCGGAGGAAGGATCACGAACTCAGATGAGGATTCTGAAAAGCTTATTGCTCCTTCATCTCTGAATGGGATGTCGATGATCTGGCAGTCCCCCTGATAGGATCTGAATGCTTCTGCGATCCTGTCCCTGTACTTGTAGTCACCATCCCAGTCCGGGGAGAGCTCCGGATCGAAGTATGATGTCCTAGGAGGAAGGTAGGCCTTCTCCACATATATGTAGGGGCATGATGCAATGCTCTCCATGAAAGCCCCGATATGGTCGATGTGCATGTGCGAAGCTATCCAGGTTATCCTGAGCTTCACATCCTTTTTCTCCAGCAGCTCCTCATGCCCTTTCAGGAACGAGGCCCTCTTCTCCAGCAGGGATGCCAATGCATATGGGACCTCCGGAAGCCCTGCATCAAGAAGCACGACGCGGTCGTCGATGCTGAAGAGAAAAGCATCCGATCTTCTTGCAATGCCCTTCTGGCTGATGCACTGGACCCTTAGAATACCATCGATAGCTGCATAATCATTAGCGAATAACATTCAATACCTGCTGGTTATATGCCTGTATGCCAGGCTTATGGGATAATGCCACCTGGGCATAGGCCCAGGCAGCATCCTTGATCTATTACTTGTTCTTGTAGTTCCTGTCATACCAGACCTGAAGCTCAGCCCTTACGTCCTCGAGGCCTTCGTTCTTCTGATCTGCCATGAATGTCTTCATTGTCGAGTCAACTGGCTTTGTTCCTGTGATGATCTGCAGGATGTAGTCGTTGAGCTGGGTTGTGAGAGTTCCCTGGTTCTTCATGTAAGCTTCTGTGTTGCAGAGCGCGAAGTAAGCCGGTACGAAGATCCATGGCCTTTCCTCTGTTGCCTTGATCGTGACTTCCTCATACAGTCTCCAGTAGTAGTAGGTCTTCTTTGCGCGGAGCAGCCAGTCCTGAGCATACATGTTGTAGTCAGCAAGCGTGAGGAACACGTATCCCTGGTTCTTCAGGTCGTTGAAGATAGGCTGGATAGGTGTTGGATATCCCTTCTCGTCGACTGTGTAGTGCACGCCTTCGACACCGATCGTGAACTCATGCTGATTCTCGAGCTTCTTCTTGAACCAGTCGAATGTATTTGCGACATTGCCCCTGTTGTTCTTCGGGATAACCGTGTATCTCTCGATCGATACTGTGTTCTGGACTGTGCATACGCCATCATCCTCAAGAGGTCCGATGAATGCGATATCGTCATCTGTGAGACCCATCTTGAGAAGTGCCGGGTATACTGTGTTTACACCGCTGGTTGTTGAATTGAATGCGATGATTGCCTTTCCTGAAGAGACGCGCTCGTTCACATCCTTGTATGAATTGATAGCGAAGTCCTTATCGAGGATGCCCTCATCATAGAGCCTGTTGTAGAATGCGATGAGTTCCTTGAATCTAGGATGCTCTGTCATGTAGATGACCTTGCCGTTCTCATCGACCATCCAGTCATTGTAGATTCCGAAAGCGGAAGCAAGGCACATATCCACTGGGTACATGTTGCCGTATGCCTTTCTCCAGAATGGACCTGTGAGGATGATATACTGGTCGCCATAGTAGTTCTTGAGAGTCTTGAGCATGTCATAGAAGCCATCGAGCGTAGTTGGGAGCTCATTGATTCCTGCAGCCCTTACAAGATCCATCCTTACGATGAAGTTGGAGAGGATGTTTGTCTTTCTCGGGTGCATGTATGGAAGGCCGTAGATGTTTCCTTCTGCATCGGATACGCCTGACCAGTACTCCGCTGGCATGACGTCGAAGAACTCAGGGCACATGTTCTCGATGTAATCATTGAGCCTGAGCAGAGCGCCGCTCGACATGAGGGAGCTGAAAGATGAAGGATTGCTGAACTGGATAGCATCGTAGTCATTGCCAGCTGCAACAGAGAGAGCAAGTGCCTGCTCTGTGTTCTCTGAAGGAAGCCTGTAATACTCTACATGGTAGCCTGTCAGCTGCTCGATCTCCTTTGCCTCCGGCCTTTCGTTGTAATCGAAGGTCGATGGGGACATGAGCATCTTCAGTGTTGGCTGTGGATCCTTCAGCTGGTACTTGGAGGTATCAACTGCTGGCTGCTTTGCGCTTTCAGCCGATCCATTTGCGAACAGCAGCCCTACTGAGAGCAGGGTAAGCATGATCAGAATGAACGTCTTGCCTTTTTTCATATTTATCTCCTTTTTTCCAATCAGTGATTGCATTGGATGTCTATTCAGATGGAACCCGTATAGTTCCAGTTTCTCACTCTCCAGCGTCCGTCTGATTCCTCCAGGACGCTTACGGAGCCATTGCTGCATACGACCTTGCCAACCATCGCGGTATCTCCATCTCCCAGGACGTAGGCTAGCGCCATATCTATCGAGCCCTCGCTTCCGAATGCAAGGATCCTCTCCATATCGCAGTAGGGCTTTGTCTCCAGCATCCTCATGAATGAGGACACCCTGCTATATAGGTCATTCATGTCCTCTCCGCCATATGGCCTGTAGTTCCTGATCCTGCGATTCGCCCTGTAGCTCTCTCCAAGCTCTATCGCGAGATCAGCAGGATGTTTCCCAGCAAGCTCCCCGACGCTCATCTCCCTGAGCTCGCTCCTAAGCTCCGGGTCCTTCATCCCGGTAGCGTAGAAGCATGTCTCGCGAACTCTCACCAGATCGCTTGAGAATACCTTGTCGAATGCGATTCCCTCGATGAGCCTCCCGGCCCTCCTTGCATCGCTTATTCCCTTCTCTGTGAGATGGACAGGTGCCCATCCCGCATGCTTGTCATCCCTGTTGGCTTCGCTCTCGCCATGCCGTACAAGATAGAGATACATAGATCACTCCTTCACTGAGCCTACTGTCATGCCCTTTGTCATGTACTTCTGGAGCATCGGGTATGCAAGGATTATAGGGATACTGCCAAGCACCGTTATTCCCGCAGCTACAGTTCCATAGGAGAGCGCTCCAGCCATGTCGGTCGTCCTTACAAGCTGGTCGACAAGAGTCTCTGCGTGGCTTACAAGGTCCCTGGTGAGAACCTGCAGAGTGATCATCGAAGGCTCAGAGATGTACAGCGATGGAGCAAAGTAGCTATTCCAGAACGAAACAGCGTAAAGCAGTGCGACTGTTGCGATGCATGGAACCGACATAGGAATCACTATCGCAGTAAGCGCCTTGAAATCGCTTGCGCCATCGATGCTTGCCGATTCTATCACGCTGTCGGGAAGCCCATCGAAGTAGTTCCTGATTACAAGCATATTGAAGATGCTGAAGCAGGCAGGGAGGATCAGAGATAGGAAGCTGTTGAGAAGCCCCAGTCCCTTGATCACCATGTAAGTCGGAACCATGCCGCCCTTGAACACCATGCATATCATGCAAAGCAGTATGAAGAACTTCTTGCCTCTCAGGTACTTGCTGCTCAGGGCATATGCAAACAGGACCGACACGAAGAGGCTGATTGCAACGCCAAGGACAGTGACCTTGACCGAGTTCCAGACTGCAAGGAGGAAATCGGTATAGAAGATGATCGAGCTCACTGTTGTCAGCTGCGGGTCCTTCGGAAGGAGGAAGACCGTGCCTGAGACCTCTGCGTTTCCTGAGCTGAATGCCTTTGCCACCGTATTAAGGACAGGCACGAGGATCACTATCATGAAGATGACTGACATCAGGACTGCGATGAGCTCCGCAAGAAGCTCGGTTTTATCCCTTTTGACTTTCCTGCTCTTTTCCATTGCCTTCTCCTTACCAGATGCTTCTATGAAGGGTCTTCTTCGATACGAAGTTCGCCCCGACTATAAGGATGAACGCAACAACCGAATTGAAGAGATCCAGGGCCGTTGCCTGCGCGAAGTTCATCTTTCCGATACCCATTCTGTAGACATATGTCTTAATGACATCGGCTACCTCGTAGACCGATGGATTGTAGAATACGAGGACATGCTCGAATCCGGAGTCGAGGATATGGCCGACCTTGAGTATGAGCATAAGCACGATGGTAGGCATTATCGATGGAATGGTTATTGACCACATTCTCCTGAACGTGCCTGCTCCATCGATCTTCGCTGCCTCATAGAGAGTAGGATCGATCGCAAGGATGGCTGCAAGGAAGATGACCATGTTGTATCCTACGTTCTTCCATGCATCAGTGAATACAAGCACGAACCTGAAGAGCCCGTAATCGGTGAAGAACGCAAGAGGCTGCATTCCGATCTTCTGAACCACTGTATTGACGATGCCATATGTGCCGAGAGCGGACCTGAAGATTCCGAAGATGAGCACCCATGAGAAGAAGTAGGGTATGAACATCATGACCTGGACGAACTTCTGGAAGGACCTGCTCCTGAGCTCGCATATGAAAAGCGATGCGATGATAGGGATAGGAAAGCCGAATATGATCTTCAGCCCGTTGATCACAAGCGTGTTCCTGAATACCTGCAGGAACGATGAGCTTCCCATGATCTTCTTGAAGTTCTTAAGCCCTACCCATGGGCTCTTCGCTATCGCTGTTATCGGGTTCGAGGATGCAAAGATGTTGAAATCCTTGAATGCAATCGTTATTCCGTAATATGGAAGGAATGTGAATACAGTCATTATGACAAGCCCTGGTATGAGCATCAGATAAATGCCATAATGATTCCTCATATTGGTCTTCAGAGGGCTCTTCCTCACCTCTTTCACGATCTCTTTTTCCTTGTTTTTTTTAAGCATTTTCCTTCCCATTTCAAGTTAAACGTTTTTCTATATAAGTCATGCTAAAACAGCATTTTAGAGCTGTCAACAAAAGATTATTAAAATCTTTTAAAAAGATACTTGCGAATTCTTCAGCCATTGCTCTGCAAAGCCCGAACAACGCTCATGCCAAGAACGGAATGGAAAAGCGGATCTGGATAAGATATCCTGAATCGGCGAATAAATCCATAAAACTGCATATTCCTGCCCGATCAAGGCATTATTTGGATAATGAAAAGCAAAGGCAATCGAAAGGATCCGATATTTTCCAGCATCACTCTGCCCAGGTGGCACGATGCATCGGCAGAAAAAAAGCGGCAGATAGGCTTAACATCGCTTAACGCCGCTTCAATCTATGGTTAACGTTTTCCCTCAAAGCGTCTGAGATGCTCAAGGACATCATCTCTTTCCGGGATGCTCGATATCCCGCCATGCCTCATCGTCGAAAGACCCGATGAGACTGTCGCGAATGCGGCTATTGCCCTCAGCTCCTCGCCATCAAGCTCCTCTGGTGCCTTTCCATATGAAAGGAAGGCATGCATTGCGCTTCCTCCGAATATGTCACCGGCGCCTGTCGTATCAAGAGGCTTCCCCGCATCGTATATCCCCATCGAGCCCGAATAAGCGCCATTGGAATAGAAGACACCGTTTCTTCCCTTCGTGATATACAGGAGCCTTGCGCCCTTTCCGAGGATAATCGATTCATACTCGCTGTCGCTTCGCTTTCCGAAGAGGAACTCCGCCTCCTCATCGCTTATCTTGACGACATCGCTCTGCTCCAGTCCCCAGAGCATCATACGCCTTGCTTCCTCCAGGTCCTTCCAGAGCATCTTCCTGAGGTTCGGATCGAATGAAATCAGGCAGCCCTTCTGCCTTGCGCATGAGACAGCATGCATCGTAGCGGACCTGGCAGGCTCATCTGTAAGAGAAAGCGTTCCGAAGTGAAAGACCCTGGCTTTTCCTATCAGGTCATCCCTCACCTCATCTGCCCTGAGGCATGTATCGGCACCGGGCTTACGTGAGAACGAGAAGACCCTGTCCCTTTCCTTCGTGAACGTGACGAATGCAAGTGTGGTGAAGACATCATCATCTACTGCGATGCCCTCTGACGAGATTCCTTTTTCCTCAAGAGTCTTCACCAGCAGTCTTCCGAAAGTGTCGTTCCCGACCTTGCCAAGCATTGCAGTCCTTCCTCCGAAGGCCTGGATCGCTGCAAGGTAGTTCGCAGGAGCTCCCCCGGGATTCGCATGCAGCGTCGGATAGCCATCGCTATCAGAATCGATGCATGCAAAGTCTATCAGCAGCTCTCCAAGGGCCACTGCATCCAGCTTTCCATCAGAACAGGTTGCCATTGTCCCTCAGCCTCCTTCTCAGCTGCTGCACATCCACATCACGCACCCTGATGCCTCCATCGATAGCAAGCGCTGCTGCCTCTCCTGTGGCCTCTCCTACTGCCATGCACGGTCCCATTACCCTGCATGATGCATACGTCTCTGTATCGACGCTGATAGTCCTTCCGCTCAGGAGCAGGCCATCCACTCTCTTCGGAACAAGCGACTGGTACGGGATGCCGAATGGCTTCTCAACAGGAGTAAGGTCAATGTGGCTTGCCTTCCCGCTGTGGATATCTATGTTGTATGCGCTCTGCGCAATGGCGTTCTCTTTAACGAAATCGGAATGCATCTCGCTTCTTCTGAGCGTGTACACTCCCTCGAAATGCCTTGTCTCCCTTACCCCGAGAGATGGTGATATCGATGAGAGGCGGCAGTTCTCGAAGCCTGGCACGTACCTGTTCATGAATGATATGAGCGTGCCTACCTGCCTGTATCCTAGGCTCAGGCCCGCTGAGAGCGCATCAGGATCCGATGCATCGATATCGAGGATCCTCGATGTATTGATCGCAAGGCATCCCTCTGTCGGCGTGGTGATGTATATCCACTGGTTCCTGGGAATATCGAAGTCGCCATTCGCCTTTGCCTTCTTTATCAGCTCCGTAAGCCCTATGAAGCAGTGGCTAGGAGTCGATCTGAAGAAATCAGGGTCGTAGCCCTTTGCGTAATCCTCCTTGATCCCATACTCATCCGGGTTCTTCTCAGCCCAGTTGAGGAATCGGTCTAGGTCATAATCGGTCACAGTGAACATCAGCGTCGCAGGCTGCATGATTCCTGTCCCATCCTGTCCCAGGTGGTATTCAGCTCCAGCCAGATATGCAAGATCCCCGTCTCCTGTCGCATCGATGAAGACCTTTCCCTTAACATGCGTCTCAGTGCATTTGCCGTAAAGAACGATCTCCGATAGAGTCCCGTTATCCGTCCTTGCGTCGTAGACCTCCTGGCCATACAGGACATCGACTCCTGATTCCTGGCACATCTGGGATGCGACGATCTTGAAGACCTCCGGCGATATTCCGCTGATGGAGTTATGCACAGGGCAGCGCGCATGCTCAAGCGCCCCATGCATTGCCATGAGACGGCTATGGATCTCCTCTGCAATCCCCCCAAGCGCCTTATTGCCGCTTCTGTCTATATACCCGAGGATCCCAAGCCCGCTTGCAGCGGCTCCTCCGAGGAAGTGGTTTCTCTCTACAAGAAGGACCCTGCATCCTCTTCTTGCCGCAGCGATTGCCGCAGGTATTCCCCCCGGTCCGCCTCCTGCTACAACAACGTCATACTCTTTTTCCAGATGCCTATGCATATTCCCTCCTACGGCTAGTCTAACATGGGGATAAGGAAACGCAAAGAACTTTTTAAGAGTGGTTTAAAAACTATTCTCCTCCATCTGTCTCCTGAAACAATCCGCCGTATCCTTGAAACTTTCGGAGTACCAATTATCCTTATATACAAGAGTTTGATTATGATAAAAGCAGTAATACTATTTTCAATCGGACTGGCTCTCCTGATCAAGGGAGGGGACTGGTTCGTGGACGGAGCAGTCGGAGTTGCGCACAGATACAGGCTTCCTGAGATCCTGATCGGTGCCACAATCGTATCAATCGGCACTACGATCCCAGAGGTCATGGTATCATCGATCGCAGCCGCCGTTGGCCAGAGCCAGACAGCTTATGGCAACGCAATCGGATCCTGCATATGCAATACAGCCCTTATCGCGGCAATCACAATCGCTGCCAAGAGCTCGGCGGATATCGACACGAAGTCGTTCAGGACGCCTATCGCATTCTTCTTCCTGGCAGCTGTTTTCTACTCAGCCGTTGCTTATATCACAGGAACATTCTCCAGGGCAATCGGTGTCCTGCTTCTCGTTCTTTTTGTGATTTATATGACAATCACGATCCGTCAGGCTATCAAGACACGTGGCGTAAAGGATGAAGAGGAAGCAGAGGAAGAGGAAAAGCCACTATGGAAGAACATAGTGCTTCTGCTTGTCGGAGCCGCTGTGATTGCCCTAGGAGCAAACCTCCTTGTCGACAACGGCAAGATCATCGCGCTCGGCCTTGGCGTTCCTGAGTCAGTCGTCGCTCTCACGTTCATAGCACTCGGAACATCGCTTCCTGAGCTCGTCACTGCAATCACATCGCTTATCAAGGGACACTCCTCGCTCTCTCTTGGAAACATCATCGGAGCGAACCTCTTCAACCTGGTATTCGTGAGCGGAATGGCCATCACGATCAGGCCTTTCAGCATCCCATCCGATAAGACGATAGCCGGGATGAACGCTTCGCTTCTTGTCGATATCCCTGTGATGTTCCTCACGATGGCAATTATGACAGTTCCCGCACTCTGTACAAAAAAACTGCGCAGATACCAGGGAATCCTCCTTCTTGCTATCTACGCAGCCTATATTCTTTTCCAGTTCTTCTTCTGATCCGATCGGCCTGTTCCAAGCCGGGACAGGCCCTTACTTTGTCACATCGATAAGGACCTTCATCGTCGTCTCCCTGTTGCTGTCGATGAAGAGGTATGCGTCATTGTACTCCCTGAATGGGAACACCTTGCTCTGAAGGCTCCTCAGGTCTATCTTCCCCTTCTCCACCAGATCGATGGCATCGATATAATCCTCATGCCTGTACATCATGCTTGTATTGAGATCGAGCTCATGGTCGTTGAGGACAGCAAGATCGGCATTGGCCATCTTCGCAAAGACTGCGACGAGTATGATCGTGCTTCCCTTCCTTGCATGCTTTATGGCCTGCCCGATCGAGATATCGTTTCCGGCGCAGTCATATATGACATCTGCCTTGTCGCTTCCGAATGCCTCTGCCATAGCCTCCCCGAAATCCTTCTCCTTCGTGTTGAAGACATAGTCTGCTCCACACTTTGCGGCAAGGGAGAGCCTGTAATCGCTTATATCGGTGACCATGACCTTTGCGCATCCCATGCCCTTTGCGACCTGGCTTACGAGGTTGCCTATAGGGCCGGCGCCGATCACAGCCACATTGAGGCCTTTCACATCGCCAGCTCTCTTCACTGCATGGACTGCGACAGAAAGAGGCTCTATCATAGCTCCATCACTGAAATCCATATCATCGGGGAGAGGAGTGACACGGAACGCAGGGGCCGCGAAGTACTCAGAGGCAGTTCCTGTAGTCTGGAATCCCATGACCTTCAGCTCCTCGCATAGATTGTACTTGCCATGCCTGCATGGATAGCATCTTCCGCATACAACCTGAGGCTCGATCGTGACCTTCTGCCCTATCTTCAGGCCTGTGACGTTCCTGCCAAGCGCTGCGATCTCTCCCGAGACCTCATGACCCTGGGTCACAGGGTACTTTGTGAATGGATGCTTTCCATGGTACACATGGATATCAGAACCGCAGATGCCAATCATCCTTATTCTCACAAGGACCTGGTCATCGCCAATCTCCGGAATATCGACAGTGCGGAACTCTATCTTTCCCGGTGCTGTCATAACCTGCTGAATCATTGTATTTCCCATATTGGACCTCATGATTAAGCTAACACGCCGGAAAAGGTTTGTAAACAGATATTAAAATACTTTTAAAATGTTCCTCTACCTGAGTTCCGCAAGGAATCTATCGACATAATGCATTGCAGCGCCAAGCGTTGGAGCCTTATCGCCATACCTCGAGCGGCGGAGCACAAAGCCTGTATCATTGAGGAAGCTCTGCTCCGAGACATAGCCTGAGAGGTCCTCATAGTCCTTATCGGTCATGAACTGCACGAGGTATCCTCCGAGGATGAAATCGCAGTTGGCGACCATCCTTACGTTCTCGATAGCCATAGCAAGGTACTTCAGATACTCCTTCCATATCCTCTTCTCCCTGTGCTCTCCATTCCTGACAGCCTCGAAGAACTGCCCGATATCCATGCCTGCGACATCAAGAAGGTGGTTCACGGAGCAGAAGGACTCAACGCAGCCATGCTTTCCGCAGTAGCATATAGGGCCATTGGGATCGAGGCACATGTGCTCGATGACCGAGCTCGAAAGATTCATAGAGTTATGTATTCTTCCATTGAGGATCAGCGTTCCCCCGAAGTTCCTGTTGAGGGCAAAGTACACTATGTTGTCTATGCTCTTATCGTGCCAGATCTCAGCCAGTGCGGAGGATTCGGTATCGTGGAGGATGATGCAAGGCAGCTTCAGCTCCCTCTGGAAGCGCTCGCGCCCCGTTCCTGTGCATTTGAGTATCGGAGAATAGACGACTGTCTCACCGTCTGCAGAGACAAGGCCCTGGAGGGCTATGCCTACGCCGAGTATCCTGTCAAGGGGGACTTCCAGGCCATCTACGAAGGCATTGACGAATGAGCCGAAGAACGAGTAGTACTGGTCGCTGTTCGAGAATGCGGCATCCGATTCCTCTTCCTTTATTATATTGCCATAAAGGTCTATCGCGGCGATCCTGACAGAATGCTTTAGTATCTCGGCCCCGATGGCAATACGTGCCATGTTCTGGCACCTGAAGGCCCTGGCCCTTCTTCCTCCTGTCGACTTCTGCTCTCCGACATCCAGGACAAGCCCCTTCTCCTCAAGCTCCGTGATATTCGATGCGACTGTCGGAAGGCTCAGTCCCGTACGTGCCGATATCTCCAGCCTGGAAACCTCGCCTGCCTGGTAGAGGCAGTTGTAGACATTGATGAGATTCATCCTCTTAAGCTCTGCTGTGTTGTGCTGCTCTGCATTCGTCATAAGGTGTAATCATCTCCGTTTATTTGCTTAGCTATATATGATAACCGTTAATCACCAACAAAGAAAGAATCAAGGTCGGCTTGAAGGCAAAGAGATTGCAACATTATTCCTCACAGAAACCAAGATTTGTTGCAATTTGGGCTTTTTCGCGCATTACGCTATTGAAAACCATGAGTAAATCTGTAAGATACTCCGTTGGAAGGTTGAAAAATGAAGAACAATGAAAACAACAGACTTGCGATAAACATGCTCGTTGCAATGGCTCTGGGCATTGCCGTCGGCCTGGTATTCATGTTTATCCGTGAATCACTGGGAACTGATAGCCGCACATGGCAGATAATCAGCAATCTATTGTTCCAGGACATAACAGCCAAGGGCGCCAATTCAGCTCTTGGCATTTTTTATGTAGTGGGACAGCTGTTCATACGCTCCCTGCAGCTTGTCATAGTGCCGATGGTCTTCTCCTCGGTAGTCATAGCTATCACTGAGATCAAGGAAGCATCGACACTCGGAAGAATGGCGGCCAAGACCATATTCTGGTTCCTTCTCACATCATTCACTGCCCTGATCCTTGCATCGGTTGCCGGCTTCTCGGTCTACAGGCTCGGCATATTCAATGCAGAGGTAAGCGGACTCGGGGCTGGAAGCGGAAGCACAGGCTCCAATCCGCTGAATGTGATTCTCAACATAATACCGGCGAACGTGACGGCTGTGTTCTCATCGAACGGCAGCGTGCTTGCGGTTGTCTTCATAGCAGTGGTCGTAGGGCTTTCCCTCAATGCGCTCAGGAAGACGGAGGAGAGCATGATCTACAGGCTTTCCAAGGAGCTATCGGACATCATAGTCGTGTACCTGAACTTCGTAGTCAGGAAGTTCGGTCCTGTCGCTATCTTCATGCTTCTGTCAAGGACATTCGCAACCTATGGCATCTCATACCTGGCCCCGGCTCTATCCTACGTGCTTGTGACAGTTGTGATGCTTCTGCTGTTCCTCTTTGTCGGATACCCAGTCATCCTCTCGATCTCCACCAAGCTCAGCCCATGGGTATTCATCAGGAAGATCTTCAGCGTCATCGTCTTCGGCTTCTCCACATCTTCCTCAGCGGCAACCCTGCCCCTGAACATGGATACGAACACAAAGAAGCTCGGAGTGGACAAGCAGGTAGCATCCTTCGTTCTTCCGCTTGGAATGACCATCAACATGGATGGAACAGCGATCATGCAGGTAGTCGCAACCCTCTTCATTGCAGGCTGCGGCGGCTATCAGGTATCGCTTTTCCAGCTTATTATAATAATGGTGCTTGCCCTCATAGCATCAGCGGGAACGCCTGCAGCGCCAGGAGCCGGTGCCGTGATCCTCTTCACGATCCTCTCAGGAGTCGGATTCGTGAATGAGCCTGCGATGATAGCATATGCCCTAATACTCGCGATCAACAGGCCTATCGAGATGCTCGTGACATCCCTCAACTGCGTAGGGGACTCAGTTGCTGCTATCGCAGTGGCAAAGAGCGAGAACAAGCTTGACCAGTCCATCTACAACTCGTGATAGCTCACCATTCAGCACAATGCCCAGGAAACTGGGCATTTTCCATCATTGAATGCACTCTTTTCTGTAGAATTTACAAAAAATAAACATTTTCTTTACTTTTGCGAAATCGGGGAACTACAATGAGATATATTCACAAGGAGGAAACAAATGAAAAGGATTCTATCGTTATTCCTTGTTCTCGCAATCGTTCTTACCGGCGTTTTCGCAAATGGTACCGCGGAAGCTCCTGCTACAGCACTCAGCAAGACACAGGAAATCATAAAGCAGGCTGAAGGCATGACACTTGAGGAACTAGCCAGGAAGGCTATCGAAGAGTCGAATGGCAAGATGTTCTACGGAGTAGGCAACTCATCAAGGGGAAAGACAGCTCTTCCTCTCTTCATCAAGTACCTGCAGTCGCTCGACCCTTCCTACACTCTCAATTATGAGTGGCAGCAGCCGAAGAACAACAAGATCTTCGACCAGCTCACAGCAGACAGCCTCAAGGAAACAGGCACATTCGCTATGACGCTCATCCAGGATGGAAACCAGATCGAGTCCAAGATGGTCCAGACAGGCATCCTCGACACATTCATCCCTAAGGACTGGGCAGATGCAAACGGCGTCAAGGCTGAGGAATATGCAGGATACCTTCCTCTCCAGACACTGAACAAGATCTTCATGTTCAACAACCAGGGTTCGAAGAGCTACACAAACTGCTGGGATTTCGTAGTTCCTGGCGAGCATGGCCTCTTCATGGATATCGATTCCGAGCCAGTAGGAAGGAACTTCCTCTACATGCTCACTGCAGAAAGCTATGCCGCAAAGCTCAAGGATGCCTTCGAGGCACTCCCAGCTGACAAGAAGGCAGCTCTCCAGCCTACAGTAGACAGCCTCGAGGCAGATGCGAAGGACCTCGGTCTCGGACCAAACGGAAAGTACGGTCTGGCATGGATCAAGCTCTGGGTCGAGAGCTACAACGCCCAGACAGATGATGGACCTATCTGCAATACGCTTGTTGCTTCATCCGCAAAGGACCAGTTCGGCCTTATCGTATACTCGAAGCTCAGAAGCGTAGCTGAGTCTGCGACAGTCAGCAAGAACAACATCACAGTAGCAGCCTATGCTGATGGCTATAAGGGCTTCGGCGGATACGGCTACTGCCACTATCTCTTCGTGACAGACAACTCACCTCTTCCATGGACAGCATGCGCATTCATCGCTTACATGACATGCACAGCTGACGGCTTCTCTGCATGGGGCAAGGATATCGGAGGCTATTCATCCAATCCTCAGGTCGCAGCAGACAACGAAGCTAAATACCAGCACCAGGTCGGCGGTATGGCAGAAGACGGAAAGACAGTGCTCTTCCCAGCTCTCAATGACCGCGGCTATGACTGGTGGATCAACGAAGGCGGACTGGTCGTAGAGGACCCAGCTTACTGCGCATCCGTATCCTTCTCAGTCGGATCCTGGATCGAGATGCTCACAAAGTACAAGCCATGATCGTCTGATCGCATTTCTACAAACCGCCCCCGGGAAGGCTCTCTTCCTAGGGGGCCCTTTTGAATCTGGAAGGAAAAATGACAAAGACAGAAAGCTATGAAGCTTCGGGAATGGCCATAACCCTGAATAAGGCGAAGACCTTCTTCTCAAAGCCTCAGAACATCATCCTGCTACTGCTGGGAATAGTCCTGACGATCAGCACAGTAGCGCCTATTGTGGCTATTGTACAGGACACGCTCAAGATCCATCCCGGCACTATCGATGCCCATCTGACTGGCAGGAAGAGCGGTTACACCGTAGTCAACTACATCGATCTCTTCACATCCAGGCTTGCAAGGACAAACCTCTGGATACCTCTTCTGAATACGATTCTCCTGAGCGTCGGGGCATGCGTTGTCTCCATCCTCTACGGCGGCGTATTCGCATTCCTGATCACAAGGACTAACCTTGCGTTCAAGAAATACCTGAGCTCAATATTCATATTCCCATACATCATGCCTCAGTGGACACTGGCAGTCGTATGGCAGCATATGTTCAATTCCAATGCCGTGACGGGCACAAGCGATGGCCTTCTGGCGGCTCTTGGAATAAGGATGCCTGCATGGTGGTGCCTTGGCCTCTTTCCTTCGATCGTAGTGCTCGGCCTCCATTATGCCCCATTCGCATACATCCTCATCGGAGGAATCTTCAGGAACATGGATGCAAATCTCGAGGAAGCGGCAACGATACTCGATACCCCTAAGTGGAAGACAATGCTTAGGATCACGCTCCCGATGGTCAAGCCTGCGATCCTCTCGACGATCCTCCTTGTTTTCGGAAGCGCTATGGGAAGCTACCCTGTTCCTCATTACCTTGGTCTTACCACGCTCTCGACGAAGTACGTATCGATGAACTCCAAGTACACAGGAGAGGCCAGCATCCTGGCAATCGTCATGATGGTCTTCGGCGTAGCGATCATGTTCGTGAACCAGCTCTCGCTCAAGAGCAGGAAGAACTACACCACAGTCACAGGAAAGAGCGGGCAGATCTCGAAGATCAGCATCGGAAGGATCGGTAAGTACATAGTGGCTGCCATCCTGATCGTCCTCACGTTCTTCACAAGCATCTTCCCTATCGTCTCATTCGCATTCGAGACATTCCTTCCAAACCCAGGAGACTACAGCTTCCTCTACACAGGAGATGTGAACAACCTGACGACGAAGTGGTGGATCACAAGCGAGAACATCACAGAGAACGGAATGTACGGACAGATGGGAATCCTCTACAACAGGACTATCTGGCGCGCATTCGGAGGAACGCTTTTCGTCTCAGTATGCTGCGCTCTTCTTGCAGGTACAATCGGGACTATGATCGGATACGCTGTAAGCAAGAACAGAAGGAGCAAGTGGGCAAACTACGTCAACTCAGTTGCGTTCCTGCCATACCTCATGCCTTCGATCGCCGTAGGTGCCGCGTTCTTCGTTCTCTTCTCCAATGAGAAGATCAATCTGTTCAACACCTATACGCTTCTGATCATCGTAGGCACAGTGAAGTACATACCGTTCGCATCAAGAAGCGCTCTCAACTCGATGCTTCAGCTTTCAGGCGAGATCGAGGAGTCCGCGATGATCCAGGATATCCCATGGTGGAAGAGAATGGTCAGGATCATAATCCCGATCCAGAAATCATCCATCCTTTCCGGTTACCTGCTTCCGTTCATGACATGCCTGAGGGAGCTCAGCCTGTTCATGCTTCTCTGCGTACAGGGATTCATCCTTGCAACCACGCTCGATTACTTCGACGAGATGGGCCTCTACGCCTTCTCCAGCGGTATCAACCTGATACTCATAGTAACGATCCTGGTATGCAATACAATCGTCAACAAGCTCACAGGCGCTAGCCTGGACAAAGGCATAGGAGGTTGAGATGCCTGAAATCAGACTTGAGAGAATAAACAAGAGATGGGGTAAGTTCTACGCTGTCGAGAACCTTGACCTCACAATCGACAATAACGCATTCGTGACGCTTCTGGGACCTTCAGGCTGCGGAAAGACCACAACGCTGAGGATGATCGCAGGCCTTGAGACCCCGACTAGCGGAAGGATCACGATCGGCGACAAGGTGGTATTCGACTCTGCACGGGGAATAAACGTTCCTGCGAACAAGAGAAAGGTGGGATTCCTGTTCCAGAACTATGCGCTCTGGCCGAACATGACCGTTTACCAGAACATCTCATTCGGACTTACCAACGTCAAGGAGGAGATGGACAGGATCGATTTCGATGCACGGGTGAACGCAAGGCTTGCAGAGATCCTCAGGACCCCTGATGAGGTCGTCCGCCTCATAGAGGAAGCGAAGGACAAGGATGGAAAGGTCGATGAGAAGAAGGCTCTCCTTCACCTTATCGATGGATTCACTATCTCAAATGACAGCGCAAAGAAGCTCATGGGCTATAAGCTCAGGAAGGGCTGCGATGCATCATCTATCGTAAAGGATCTGGAAACAAAGGTCGAAAGCGCCAGAGCGAAGGCAAAGGCAGCAGGCTTCGAGCTCTCTGATGACTTCACGTTCATGAAGAACGGGCAGAAGGTCACAGAGACCAGAAAGCTATCTTCGGAGGAGATAGACCTCTCCGTAAGAAGGGTTGCAAGGCTTGTGAAGATCGGCATGTTCATGGATAGGTACCCCGCAGAGCTCTCAGGAGGACAGCAGCAGAGAGTGGCTATCGCAAGGACACTTGCCCCGGAGCCAAGCGTTCTGTTCATGGATGAGCCGCTTTCCAACCTCGATGCAAAGCTCAGGCTTGAGATGAGGTACGAGCTCCAGAGGCTCCATGTGGAGACAGGAAGCACATTCGTATACGTGACACATGACCAGATGGAGGCTATGACTCTTGCAACGAGGATATGCCTGATCAACAACGGAGTGCTCCAGCAGTATGCTGCTCCTCTGGAGGTGTACAACAGGCCTAACAACCTCTTTGTAGCAGACTTCGTCGGAAATCCTTCGATCAACTTCGTAGAGGCATCAGGAGCCGAGGATGGAGGGAAAATAAAGCTGAAGGCCTTCGGAGGCACTGACCTTGTATTCAGGCCATCCTCGCCTATTTCCCTCTCAAAGTGGTTCAGGGACCGCGATGATGATGAAAGGAAGAAGGCAGAGGAGCTCAAGGCAAGATCCAGAGAGAAGGACTATGTCGAGAAGGGCAACAAGGATGAGGTCTTCAGATACCACATCGCAAAGGTCGATGAGGAGGAGATCGATGAGGCAAAGGAGCCCGAGGACGGTGACTTTGTAATCGGAATCAGGCCTGAATGCCTTGATATTGAGGATAGCAGCAAGCTGTCAGGAGAGATCTACGGTGCAATGCCTACAGGCATGGAATCGACTATCAAGGTCAGGGTCGGAGAGCTCCTGCTCACAGGAGTGATCTTCGGGAACAGCCACTTCAGGATCGGAACGAAGGTGAATATAAGCTTCTCAAGCGACAGGATAATGCTCTTTGACAGGAAGAGCGGCAGGCTGATCGCGACAGGAGAGCTTGCAATCGAGTGATGCATGGGCTGCCCGGTAAACGGAGCAGCCTTTTTTCATAATAAGCTCCATGCTTATTAGCTATTCCGCTTTATTTTGCTATTATTAGGAATGGAACACAATTGCTCCATACGGAGAGGAAATATGGCAGGAAAGAAAACACCAATCACGCTTCTATGCGGATACCTGGGAGCTGGAAAGACAACGCTCCTCAATAGCGTGCTTAACAACCAGGAAGGATACAGGGTTGCTGTAATCGTAAATGATATCGGGGAGATCAACGTAGATGCCTCCCTGATTGCGAAGGATGCTAATATCACAGACACGAGCGATATCGTGCCCCTGACAAACGGATGCATCTGCTGCACTCTAAAGAGCCAGATGGCTGAGGATATTGAGAAGCTTATCGCAAAGGGTCTCTATGACTACATCCTCATCGAGGCAAGCGGAGTATGCGAGCCGATGCCTATCGCGCAGGAGCTTGAGCTGATCGGCAACGGCAGGCTGGACAACGTCGTAGGAGTCGTTGACGCTATGAGGCTTGTGGATGAGTTCGCATCAGGAGAGAAGCTCCTTGATAAGGATGAGATCGATGAGGAGGACATAGAGAGCCTCCTGATACAGCAGATCGAATTCTGCTCAACACTTGTGATCAACAAGATCGACCTTGTATCAGAAGAGGACCTAGGGAAGGTCAGGAAGGTCGTAGAGGCCCTGCATCCTGGCGTGAAGGTCTTCGAGACAAGCCAGGGCAAGGTCCCTGTGAAGGATATTCTGAACACCCACTCATTCGACTTCAATTCGGTTTATGAGAGTGCAGGCTGGTGCCAGGCTCTCTCCAAGGAAGGAAGCCTTGGAGATGAGGATGATGAGAACAACCCTGATTATGAACATGAGCATGAGCATGAGCACGAGCATGAGCACGAGCATGAACATGAACATGAGCACGAGCACGAGCACGAGCATGAGCACGAGCACGAGCACGAGCATCACCACCATCATGATCATCATCACCATCATGAGCATAGGCATGAGGGAGAGAGCGAGGATGAGTATGGAATCGGCACCTTCATCTATTACAGGAGAAAGCCATTCAGCAGACAGAAGCTGAGCGATTTCGTCCCTTCCTGGCCAAAGAACATAATAAGGTGCAAGGGTACGATCTGGTTCAGCGATGAGGATGATATGGCCTATGTCCTGGAGACGAGCGGAAGACAGCTTCTATGCGGTGCATATGGCAGATGGCTTGCTACAGCGCCTAAGGCCGAGCAGGAAGAGATCCTTGAGGAGAATCCACAGATGAGGCTTGACTGGGATGATGAGGTCGGAGATAGGATGATCAGGCTTTGCATCATCGGGAAGAACCTCGACAAGAAGGCCATTGCCGATATGCTTGATGGACTTCTGGATAAGTGATCTGGAAAAGCAGCTGTTTCGC
>JAXFQZ010000136.1:0-41360 GCA_034178685.1 Candidatus Ornithospirochaeta sp.
ACCTCGACAAGAAGGCCATTGCCGATATGCTTGATGGGCTTCTGGATAAGTGATCTGAGAAAGCAGCTGTTTCGCGCAGCTGCTTTTTTCGTCACTATCTTCTGTCATTGTCTATCCTGCTTAGGACCAGAATAGAGAGAAGCGCGAATACAACAGCGAAAACAATAAGCACCGCCCAGCAGCCTGCTACATTGGAGAATGTGGATTCGTAGGCTGGGTTGATGTTGCTCTCAGCTGTCTTAAGGCAGAATTCCTCGACCTTTCCCTGCCTTTCGATCTCCTCGATGAAGAACTGAATCGGCATCATGCCATCGTATTCCATATCCTTAAGCTTCACTACCTGCTTCCATATCGATGTCATAGGCAGGGAATTGTAGCCCCCGATTGCGCAGATTGCGCAAAGACCGTACTTCGCGATTGTTAAGTGCGAGAGAGTGCTGCTGAATCCCTCAAGGGCAAAAACGCCGCCAGAGAACAGAAGCTCGAAAATAAGGACGAATGGCATCACAGTCATTGCAAATGTCGGGTTCTTCGCAAGCGATGAGATGAAAAGCGATGTCGCATCGGATGCATATGTTATGAAGAAGAACGTGAGAGCCAGATCGGTATAGAAAAACGGTGTCACAATCCCGCTGCCAGATATCCTCATTCCGCTTACATAGCACACAAGCAGCGTAATACAGGCCTGGGACAGGCATAGGAATGCCTGGTAAACCATCTGGGCAGCAATGTATGAGGAGAGCTTCATTCCAGCCCTATGCTCCCTCTTGATGATCTGGCGTTCCCTGCATACAGACTGGATGGAATTGAAGAAGCCGTTCCAGATGCAGACGCATGATAGCGAGAGCGATCCCTTGAGCGTGCCCTCCATGTTCACGAACATGTCCTTTCCGATTGCGAATGAGACAAGCGCCGCAATAAGCCCTGCCATAGGTATGGTTTTCCATTCATCCATGTAGATGAACATCCTGAAGAACTTCATGATGTAAATCGGGATCTGCCTGATGAATCCTCTTCTTCTTTCACTCATGGCTGATTCCTCCATACTTCTCTATAAGCTCATCAGCCCTTCCTTCTCCGCCTTCTTCCTTCCTGTTGATCATCCTGACCATGTCCTCTAGCTTCTCAGTGCCGAAGAACTCCCTTGCCTCAGGTATAGACCCATAGAACACAAGGCGTCCTGTACGCTCAGCATCCTTTGCAAGGATGATCACATCATCAAAGAGATCGGAGACCCTATCAGGGGAATGGGTGATGACGATGACGATCCTTCCTGTACGCGATATTTCATGAAGTCTTCTCATCAGATCCCTGGCAAGGACCCCGTCAAGGCCTGAGTCAGGCTCATCGAGGATGAATAGGTAAGGGCTTGAGATGAATTCAGTTGCAATCGATATCCTCTTCTTCTGCCCTCCTGACTGCTTTCCTACAAGATTCTGCCTTACAGCCTTCAGGCCGAAGATACCCATTACCTCGTTGATTCTATCCTTCTCTTCCGCTTTTCTTACCGATAACGGAAGCCGGATTTCGGCTGAATCCTGGATTGTCTTCTCAACTGTATCGTTGTATCTGATCAGATCCTGCTGCGGTACGAAGCCGATCTCGTACTTAAGGGATTCGAATTCCTTGTATACATCATGCCCATTGAGAAGGACTGTGGCATCTGCCTTCTCGAAGCCAGTGATGGCATTCAGGAACGTGGTCTTTCCTGCTCCCGAGCCACCAAGGAGGATCACCATGCGTCCTTCAGGTATATTCATGTGGATATCCCTCAGGAGGACCTTCTTCACGCTGAAGAGCGATGATACGCTTCTCTCCCTGATATTCACAGTCAGCCCCATTCCATTGCCGTCTGCCTCGATTCCAGATAGGGCTGCTGACTTAATAGCTCTGCTCTGTATCGTTGAGGATGGCTGAAAGCGCTTCATGCATCCCCAGAAGAAGCATACCGGGATATCAAGCATGATCAGAAGAGTCCACCACCTGCTGCAGCCAAAAAGCTGGCATAGCGATATATTCACCTTGAGCATGTAGAGCATCTTGACCAGGAAGACAATCAATGAGGCTACAGCAAGCAGCCTGTATCTTATATCCGTATCAAGGAGGCCGAGATGCAGCACCACGTTGATTGCCACGGATAAGACGGTATCGAATACATCCAAGGCATATAGCACCCTTCCCTGTTCCTTCCTATCCACGCACACAGCAAGGATATACATCCTGTAGAAAGGGATGAGAGCCTTCCATTTCCTCTCTCCGCATTTCCCGAATATACCCCAGAGCCCAATAGTGTACAGAATCGATGAAACCAATCCGATTATTTCAGCCATTGAGGATATTATGGTTCAGAGAATGCAGACAAGTCTATTGATTATCCCCCATTGTTTTCGATTTTGCACATCATGCAATTGAAAAACGCATCATGATCCATTCTATGAATTCCGGTATTCAGCAATAACGAACGGGTCGTTTTCTCTTAGCCAAGAAGGCTGGGGTTCCCTGCCGCGTCCCAAGGCGCTTATTCTTTTGTGGATATGAGCAATTCACAGTTCAAGGCTGGTTGGTTTTCTTTTAATAACGTCTTATCCCACACATGCATAGCAGATGTTTTCTGAATTCCTCACTTCGTTTCGGATTCAACTGAGCTTATAACCCATAATGAAAACAGGCCCTGACGCAATGGCAGGACCTGCTAAGGGATCCGTGGATCCGTTGATTGAGGCTGAGCTCAGATAGCGCCCTTTTCCTTGAGAAGGTTGATGAGGTATGTCCTCTTTGCAACCTTTGCATACTCAAGGACCGAATGGCCCTGGTAATCACGAGCATTGATGTTTGCTCCTGACTTGATGAGCTGTGTCGAGATCTTTGTCTCAGCATTGCTATTGACTGCCATGATGAGAGCAGTCTCTCCAAGGTAATTCCTTGCCTCAATGTTTGCACCTGCTGCAAGAAGAGCCTCGATAACCTTAGGGTTCTTTGAGCTGTTAGCTGCAAGGTGGAGACAGTTGGATCTGTACTTCGGCTCTGCTTCCTGGATATCCGCACCAGCTGCAATAAGAGCATTCAGAACTACGACAGAATGGTTATACTGAGCAGCAAGCATTACAGGAGTGAGACCCCATTCGTTATGAGTATTTACATCAGCTCCGTTGTCGAGAAGTTCCTTGATCTCTCTAGCCTTTGTTGCTGAAACTGCAGCAGCAAGAAGCTTCTTGTTCATTGAGTCTTGTGACTTAGCCATGAATAGCCCTCCATTGATAATACCATCTTGGTTGCTTTGCTACTTAATGTAAATACCCTTATCAATGAAAATTGCAATTTTTATTTCGATTAAATATAATCATTGAATAAAGATATGAAATGTACCTTATTATAGATACGTCAATTAGGCGCAAATTTCCGGACCAATGGCCTGTAAAGCCTGCGCTTTCTGCTTTATAATCAATTCATGTTGACAGATGAAATAATCAGACGAGTTCCGAAAGTAGAGCTCCATGACCATCTTGATGGAGGCCTCAGGCCTGAGACAATCATCGAGCTTGCACGTGAGCGCAGCGTTTCCATCCCAAGCCAGGATCCAGCAGAGCTAGGCGCGTGGTTCCATCGCGGATGCGAGCAGAAATCCCTATCGCTGTATCTAGAGACCTTTGCAGTGACTACATCGGTCATGCAGGACAGGGAAAGCCTTTACAGGGTTGCAAAGGAAGCGGTGGAGGACCTTGCGAAGGAGAACGTCGTATACGCAGAGATCAGGTTCGCCCCTGCCCTCCACACGAAAGGAGGCCTCAACCTGGAGGAGGTAGTGACTGCTGTGCTGAGCGGGCTTGATGCAGGAAGGATGAGGACCGGCATGGAGTTCGGGCTCATACTATGCGCAATGAGGCACGAGGATCCATCGCTCACGCTTGAGATAGCAGAGCTCGCAGTCGCATTCTCAGGAAGAGGTGTCGTTGGATTCGACCTTGCAGGAGACGAATGCGGGCACCCAGCGAAGAAGCACAGGGAAGCCTTCCAGTACATCAGGAACAAGAACTTCAATATAACGATACACGCAGGTGAGGCGTTCGGTCTGGAATCGATATGGCAGGCAATACAGATCTGCGGAGCGCACAGGATCGGGCATGGGACGAGGCTGACCGAGGATATGGTCATAGAGGGCATGAGGATAGTGAAGATGGGCTCCCTTGCGCACTTCATCCAGGACAGGAGGATTCCCCTTGAGATGTGCCTTACGAGCAATGTAGGCACTGGGGCTGCAAGGGATTACCAGAGCCATCCCTTCCAGGTCTTCTACAGGAACAACTTCAGGGTATTCCTATGCTCCGACAACAGGCTTATGAGCAATACGGACCTGACGAAGGAAATGACAATCGCATGCCGTGAGTACGGATTCGGATTGAGGGACCTTGAGAAGATAACGCTCAATGCGATGAAGTCGGCATTCATCCATCATGACAGGAAGCTGAAGATCATCTACGACGTGATCAAGAAGCAGTACAGCGAGATCAGGAACGGATACGGGATCGCAGACTAGCGAGACCAGGCTCTCAGTGGATTGATGCGGAACCTTATCAGGACATACAGAAGCGCGAATAAAAGCCCGAACAGGTGAGTCGTATGCGCAACCCCGTCCGAAATGAACTGGCTGAAGAACTCTATCAGGAAGTAAGCCACGATAAGGACCGGGGTCCTGATGGGTATTATTCCGAAGAGGAATACCACTGAGTTAGGATAGAACACCGAGAATGCCAGCATTATCGCATACAGGGCTCCCGATGCGCCTAAGAGAACGACATTCATCCCTGCAGCATAGTATGCGGCATAGCTTGCGATCCCTGAGAGGGTTCCTGTCAGAAGATAGAAGAGGACGAACTCCCTTGTGCCTATCTTCCTCTCAAGAGCCGTTCCGAATATGATCAGGCCGAACATGTTGGAGATCAGGTGCATCGTCGAGCCATGGACGAACATGTACGTGAGAAACTGCCAGTAGCATTTCCTGTACAGGACCATGGACGGCACCATCGCAAGATAATACAGAAGCTTCGGGAATACGAACTGGGTGAGCATGAATACCACTATGTTAATGAAGAGGATCACTGCAGTGGCATTGCTGAATGTATATCTGAATTTCCTGTTGAGAATACTGTTGTGCATTCCAAGAAGATACCAGCAGAGGCAGCAATCGTCAATATTCAGAGGCTGTATGGAAAAGTTGGCACGGTTCTTGCTTATGATTTGCATAGAGCAAACAGTTTTTTTCTACAAACCTCCTTTTAGTGTATTCAAAGGCGTCCGTTGGGCGCCTTTGTCTTTGATATAGCGGAAGCATGCTGGTTATTATTGGAAGTAACAAGTGTGAAATAATTGCACAGTTTTCTAAAAGTTCACACCTGATTGCCCGAAAAGTGCATGCAATTGCGGAAAAATGGACGTTGGCATGGTTCTTGCTTATATTCAGTACAGAGCAACAGTTTTTCATACCTCCTTTGCAAGTGTGAAAACTTAGCGCCGGACGATCTCTCTCCCACCCCATTAAATAACTCGTCCGGCGCTTTTTCTCTGCCTTCATCTGCTCATCTTTCTATCAGATGGCTTTTGTTATACAATCAGGGCTATGGCAAACTCACGAAGGGACAAGGCAGACTCATACACGCAGAGAGCACACAGGGAAGGATATCCTGCGCGCTCCGTTTACAAGCTTGAGGAAATCAACCAGGCGCACCATCTGATCAAGCCAGGGGATTCGGTGCTGGATGTAGGCGCGGCCCCTGGATCATGGACCCTCTATACGCATAGGAACCTGATCAAGGGAAATGGAAGGATCGTAGCAGTGGATCTCAATCCCCTGAGGCTCGACCCTGTGCCTTCGACTGTCACTGCCTTCGTCGGCGATGCCTTCTCCAGGGAGATAAGGGCCCACCTGACGGAGCTTGGGCCATATGATGCGATAATCTCGGATGCGGCCCCTATGACAACAGGGAACAGGACCGTTGATACCACAAGGTCCGAGTGGCTTGCAGAGCAGGTTGTCATCCTTGCTTCCGAGCAGCTCAGGACCCATGGCAACCTGGTGATCAAGATATTCCAGGGAGGCGGGCAGGAAGCGATACTGAAGACAATGAGGGGTATGTTCGCGAAAGCAAAGCCCTACAAGCCCAAGGCCTGCAGGGACGATAGCTTCGAGATATATCTGATAGGACTGGATAAGAAGGGTTAATCGCCTTCCTTCCTGATATGCACTTCGACAGTGTCGTACTGCATATCGATGCCGTTTCTATTAAGGACACCGAGTATCTCGCCATGGAAGCGCCAGTATACTTTCCAGTAATCGGAAGGCACTACCCATGGCCTGACAGCGAAGAGGATATCGCTGCTTCTGTATTCCTTCACCTCGACAACAGGAACAGGAGTCTTCAGAACCTCGGGATAAGAAAGAAGAAGATCGGTGATGACCTCCTTGGTCTTCTTCAGGTCCGAATCATAGCTGACTCCTATAGCCATATCCACTCGGCGTCTATTGGTGTATGAATAGTTGACGATCGTGCTTCCCCATACGTTCTTGTTGGCCAGTATGATCCTCTTGTTGTCTGCGGAGGAAAGAGTCACGCACATGAGATCCATCGCCTCCACGGTGCCCGCAACGCTTCCGATCTCCACCCAGTCGCCAACCCTGAACGGATTATTAACTGCGATCATTATCCCTGAGAAGAGGGAGCTGATGGACTCCTGGAGCGCGAAGCCTAGGATTACACCTGTTATTCCGAGGCCTGCGAATATCGGGGTGAGGTTTATCCCCCAGCTCTGCAGTACAATGAGGATATCGATTATCCAGATCATCACCGATGATATCCTCTTTGCCAGCGAGCACATCAGGACAGTGAACTTGGGATTCCGCCTGCTCAGATTCGTAAGCCCCTTTGAAATGAAATGCGTAAGCACCTTGGCAACGGCAATTGCCACGACAGTGAATATGATTGAAACCACGAACCATGGCATATGGTATCTCTGCGTTATCGTCTGTATGATTTCAGTAACCTCTTCCTGCGGAAGACTGACAGCGATTGAAGCATCGGATTCGAGCAGCATTCCTCCCCCTTTATGAAAAGCTGCAGGAGATCCTGCAGCTATCGATTGCTATGAAAGCAGCGCGACGAGGTTCCTTGCGAACTCGTTTGCATCCTGAGGCATTATGCCTTCCTGGAGCAGTGCCTGATCGAGAAGGACAAGGCTGAGGCTCGAGATGAATGCCTCATCATCGCTCTTGTCTATCCTGTCTATCAGAGCGGAATCTGGATTGATCTCCAGGATCGGCTTGAGCTCAGGAACATCAGCGCTTCCCATCTGCTTCAGTATTTTCTGCATCTGGGCCGAAGGATCGTTCTCATCGACTATGACAGCAGCTGGGCTTTCCTCTAGCCTTGATGATACCACGACATCCTTGACCTTGTCTCCAAGAGCCTTCTTGATCTTCTCGGCAGCGCCCTTCCTTGCCTCTGCCTTTGCCTTATCCTCCTCGCTCTCAAGATCCTCCATTGCTCCCGACTTGTTGATTGCCTTGAGAGGGACATCCTGATAGGAGGATACAGCCTGGATCACGAAATCGTCGATATCGTCATCCATGATCAGGACCTCGTATCCCTTCTTCCTGTATGCCGCGATCAGAGGGGAATTCCTGAGGATGGACTCATTGCCACCCGTGATGTAGTAGATGGCCTTCTGATCCTCCTTCATCCTCTCCTTGTATTCCTTGAGCGATACATAGCCTTCCTTCTCGCTGCTCTTGTACCTCACAAGCTCAAGAAGCGTATCATGGTTGGCATAATCCGAATAGAGGCCTTCCTTGAGCGGTCTGTTGTACTGGCTGATGAACTTGGCATAGAGCTCTGGATTGCCCTCTGAGATCTTCTTCAGCTCTCCAAGGACCTTCTTGACCGATCCGTTCCTGATTGCGCTCATCACCCTGTTCTCCTGCAGTATCTCCCTGGATACATTGAGAGGCAGATCCTCGCTGTCGATGATTCCCCTGAGGAACCTCAGGTATGAAGGAAGCAGCTCCTTGTCGTCATCCGTGATGAAAACCCTCTTCACATAGAGCTTCACGCCCGGCCTGTAGTCGGCATAGTTCATGTCGAACGGAGCCTTGGCAGGGATATAGAAGAGCGTTGTGTACTCAGTGGCTCCCTCTGCCTGCGTGTGGATATAAAGCAGCGGATCCTCCTGATCATAGAAGTTGTTCTTGTAGAACTCCTTGTACTCCTCATCCTTTATCGAGGACTTGGATCTTCTCCAGAGCGCGGAGGAGGTGTTGATCTTCTCGACCTTGTGCTCAGTGGTCTTCACTGGGTTGCCTTCCTCGTCCTTCTTATCCTCATAGTGCTCCTGATCGTACTCAAGGTAGATCGGGTATGCGATGTGATCGGAGTACTTCCTGATCAGGTTCTCCAGCTCCCAGCGGTTCGCGAACTGCGCACCCTCATCATTCAGATGAAGCACGATCGTGGTTCCCTGGCTATCGCGCGAATCCTCTTCTATGGAATATGAACTCTCGCCATTGCTTGACCATCTGTATGCCTTGTCCTCACCGGCTTTCCTGCTGATTACATCGATTCTGTCTGCTACCATGAAGGCAGAGTAGAAGCCGACGCCGAACTGCCCGATCAGATTGCTGTCCTTCTTCTGCTCATCCGTAAGCGAAGCAAGGAACTTCTTCGTTCCTGAGGATGCGATCGTTCCGAGGTTGTTGTTGAGGTCATCCTCGTTCATTCCGATTCCGTCATCCTTGATCGTGAGAGTCTTTTCCTTGTCATCGAATGTGATATCGATCCTAGGATCGAAGGCATATCCCTTCAGATCCCCGTCGACCAGCGATAGATACTTGAGCTTATCGAGGGCATCGGAGGCATTTGAGATCAGCTCCCTGAGAAAGATCTCCTTATTCGAATACAAAGAATGGATTATCAGATGAAGCAGATCCGATACTTCTGTCCTGAACTTCTTATTTGCCATATTGTCACCCCTTTGATTAAAGTACAGAAGGTAATCTAATAACAAAACGGCCATTGGGCAAGGCTATGAGGCTGTGGAAAACGGAAGCATGTTGGGTTATCATCTCAGTATGTATTTCTCACGGCCAGATACTGCAAGGAAGATCAACAAGCTCAAGGTCCTCTCGGAGCTGAGGAAGGGACAGGCATCAAAGGCAGAGCTATCGAGAAGGCTCGGGATCAACAAGGTCTCAATAGGCGAGATCGTCGATTCCCTGATGAAGGAGAACCTGATCGAGCCAGCAAGGAAGGACAACACGACATCGGGAAGACCTTCCATGCTGATGGCAATCGCAAGGAACAGCGGAAGGGTCTACTCGATAGAGGACTCCAGATCTGCCATCTCCCTCACAGCATACGACCTTCTTGCAAGGGTCATCAGATTCGAAAGGATTCCGAAAAGCACCTGGAAGGAGGAGCATCTGGAGGCCTTCATAGAGAAAACCGCATCCGGGCAGAAGGTCTACGGCATATCGGTGATCGGAGAAGACAGGTCCATGATGGAAGCTCTGAAGCTGCCCTATCCTTCTGTATTCTCATCCATCTCGCACGCAGAGGCCGTAGCGGAGATATCATCCTTCGAATCAGGCCTTGATGGATTTCTCTTTCTCTCATGGTCCAGCCACATCGATGCATCAATCTGCAGAGGAAGGATCATCGAGCTTCCCACTATTGCCCACATGAAGGTAGAGAAGAGCAGATCATGCAGATGCGGAGGAACGGGATGCCTGGATGCCGTAGCATCAGGAGAGGCACTGAAGGATGCGCTTGGATGCGCTCTTGCGAAGGATGTGCTCTCAAGATCCTCCTCAAAGGCAGTCAGCGATGCCTCTAAGGCAATAGCCCTGGCACTTTCGGAAGCAGTCCAGGCCCTGAATGCCACAAGCGTGATGATCACAGGAGAGCTTTCCGCATTCTCCGATGATGTCTATGCCTCCATGCAGTCCATGCTCAGCTCCATCCTTCCACCCGATAGAAAGGATGTCGTAATATACAGAGGGCAGAACGGGCAGAACGGAAGAAGGACCGGAGCCGGGATCATCGCACTCGATGAGTTCTTCTATGCAACGGGGCTTCTGAAGGACCTCAGCGGGATCGAGGCGCTTGGAGATTGTTCCTGGATCTGAACACAGGGTATGTCAGAAGAAGCAGGAGATAAAGCCATGAGAGGCCATTCCACCCCGAGACGATGTATGAGACTATGCACGAGAGAAGCGTGAATGTCAGCGCAAGCGTCATCGAGAATGCCCTCGACAGAGGCATGCTGTATGCATTCCTGATCGCAGCGGATGCTGTGAAGAGCACAACAAGAACGACAAGAATCCCGAATAGCTGAATAAGGTAAGGAGGGACCTCCTCTTCCATTATCGCTATCGGAGCGATATGCTTCTCCGGCTCAGAAGGGATATCTGCAATCACATGGACAGCCTCTTCGGCTTTCTCCTCCGGATCAGACAGAATAGTCTCCTCTTTCTCATCAGCATCAGAAGGAGCCTCTGGTGCTTTGCTCTCTGCGATCTCCGCTTCTATATAATCAGGAGCTTCCTCTGCTGGAATGGGTTCCTCAGCAGCTGGCCCGGGGGCTATGCTTCCTTCCTCTGCATAAGGCAGAGCTGTCGCTGTCTCCTCTTCCGTCTCTGCATACGGGCCTGAAGAAGCTGCATCTGTCTCCTGCTTTCCCGCCTCTGCTGCCATTGCATCAGAAGCAGCCGCGCTCTTCTGTCCCTTTCTTACAATGCCTATCTTAGAGCCCACAGCCTCTATGCTGTACTTCTCAGGGCTGAATACAGGAAGAGCAGGCTCTGCGCCCTCGTTCCTGGCCTCTGGCGCATTCCCGCTGATTTCAGGCTTGGCATCCCCTGAGGCTGCTGGCCTCTCCGGCTCGGATGCGGGAAGAATCGAAGGCGCTTTCTCCCCTGAAACAGAGGATTCTTCCAATACAGGGGATTCCGGTATGGCCTTGTCCTCTGCTTCGCTCTCATTGCCATCTGCAATAGCAGCACCCGTCAAAGAAGCTTCCCTCTCATCGGCTGCAATAGCCTCCTTCACTGATTCCGGCGCATCCATAGCGCCCTTTGAAGGAGCTTCAGGCAAGCTGATGGCAATCTCCTGAGAGATAGGAGGGATATCCTCATCGGCAGCTGCTGCCTCTGGAGGAACAGCATCATCCTCAGCAGCATCCAGAGATGCAGGAGGGACATCCTCAGCTATTGATGCGGCATCCTCCCTTGGCTCAGATGCCTCCTGGGCCATCGAATCCCCTTCATCCGCCATGGAAGCCTCCATTGGCACAGGAGCTTTCTCCATCCCTTCCTTTCCAGCATCTGCATCGGGCTGCATTTCAGTCCTGCCCTTGGCAGGGCTTTCAGAGAGTGCATTGATCATCAGGCTGGCCCTGTTATCGGATACCTTGGTAGTGCAGGACGCCAGAATCAGTGCAATCAGGATAGGAATAAGGAGGAGTCTTGTTCTCATGATTAATGAATATAACACCGAAAAGCCTGTTTTGTTACTTGAAGCGAGGACAAAAAGGCAAAATAAAAACCGCTGGGTACCAGCGGCAACCTCCTTGTCCCCCATTTTCCAATTAGGGATGCTATAGGCCTGCAGGATCAATCACTACCTATAGCATCAATAATCATCTCATACAAATTAGCAGAAAGCAAATGATTTCTTTTCGGATTTCCATACAATATCGCATTGATGATGCTCAGTAATTCAAGGATCAGCGCATTCAAATACGCCTTTACCGCTATGCTTTGCCAGTCCAATCAAATAGAATGGAACATATGGAAGCATTCAGCATAGAGCATGCATCGGTCAGAAGGGATGGGAAGTACATCCTGAGCGATGTCTCGCTGTCATTGGAACTCGGAAGCAATATCGCAATCATAGGCCCTAACGGAGCAGGAAAGTCCACTATTGTCGATGTAATCACCAGAAGCACATATCCTTTGTGCCTCGATGAGTATAGATCATCGGTGCTTGGCTCTGAGCGATGGCTGATCCATGAGCTCAGGAAGAGGATCAGCATCGTATCCCAGGCCTCTGAGCAGTTCTTCAATACTACTTACACAGCACGTGAGATAACAGCATCAGGGCTGTATGCATCACTTGGGTTCGACTTCCATCACAGGATCGATGATCAGACGTGGAAGAAGGCCGATGAGGAGCTTGGGAAGGTCGGGATGCTTGAGAAAGCAGGCAGAGCGATGAATTCGCTCTCCACTGGCGAGAAGAGAAGGGTTCTTCTTGCACGCGCTGCCATCACGAAGCCTTCCCTCCTCTTCCTCGATGAGGCATCGAATGGCCTGGATTTCCCAGCAAGGGCCGATCTGAGGGAAACGATAAGGACCTTCGCCTCCCCTGAGCGCAGCATAGTCATGGTCACACATGAGCTTGCAGAGATCATTCCTGAAATAGACAGGATCATCCTCATGAAGGATGGAAGGATCGTAAAGGACGGCAGTAAGGAGGAGTGCCTCAGAGGCGATGTGCTATCGGATCTCTATGGCCGCGATGTCACTGTCGTATGCCGTGATGGAATATACTCGTCATTCTGCTAGGACTCTATCCGGCTGCGTGCCGGAAAGCCCCGCCGGTCATGATATGCGGCAGATGGATCGCGTTAAGAGATTTCTTTCCTTTTCCATGCCTTTCATAAGCTATAATAGCGTTATCGGAGGCATATATGAGAGCCAATATCATAATACATTCGGTTTCAGGCAATCTCTTCCTGATCGCTGATTCCTTCAGGGAGAAGCTTCAGGAAAAGGGGATAGAGACAAAGCTATACAGGGTTGAGGACATCGACCTCCACCTAGAGGCGAATGAGCGTAACGAAGTGAACCAGTACTATGAGGAGATCATAGCGCTTCCCATAGCCTCTCCTTCAAAGCTAGGGAAAGCAGACCTCATCATTCTCGCATGCCCTTCCTGCTTCGGCATGCCCTCTGCCGAGATGATGGCATTCCTGAAGAAGACCGAGGAGCTCAGGGAGAGCGGAAAGCTTTCTGGCAAGGTATTCTATCCATATGCTTCCGCTCTTGATGAGGAAGATGCAAAGAGAACATGCTACGAGCTGATGCACTGGGCCCTGAAGATGGGCATGGACCTCCTGCCGTTTGCTCCATATATACATAAGGAAGGCAGGATGATGCCTAACAGGCCCTCTGACAGGATAGATGAGACTGCAGAGAAGCTTGCATCTGTATCTGCATCAATGCTTGGATAGCTTTGATGCGACGTAATTGATGTACCTGGAGATCTTTCCCTTGACAGCCTCCTTCTTAGCCTGAAGGGCTGTCTGGTCGACCGTAAGGTCCCTTTGCTGCTTCTTTCCCTCGTCCCATCTCCTCACAAGCCACATGTACATATCGCCCTCGGACTGGCCCGGGAAATCAGCAAGGAGATGATGGGCTCTGATGGCTCCGACGATCGGGGAGTAGACATTCCTGTACCAGCTTATGGCAGCTTCCTCGAATGTAAGCTCCCTGTCCTTGTCCTGGTTTATGTAATACTTATGGACAAGGATGTGGTTGACCATCTCAGGGTACGATCCAGGAGTGGTGAATACAATATCGCCCATAGGCAGGTATGAGGGCTTGTACTGATCGATGAATCTGTTTCTCTCGTACTCCACGACTCTCTTCCTCAGCTTGTCCATTGTCATACCCGGCTCAAGAGGGATCTTGGAGTCAAGCTCTACGACCTCAGCATCAATGAACTCCGCTCCCTTTGCCTTGGCAACCGATACCCTGTGGTTTCCATCCCTGACGAAATACCATCCGCCAAGGCTGTATACGGATATAGGAGGAAGCACGATATCATCTATGAAGGCCCTGTCAACGCTTGACCAGCGGTTACGAAGCATCTCCTTCTTAGGATAGAAGGCCTTCGAGAAGTCATGATAGCGTCCTTCCGAGCCGATGATCCTGCTTACAGGGATAGTCCTCATCCCAAGATAGGTCTCAGCATCAGGCTTGATTATGGAGGTGACTTCGTAAAGAGACATCAGCTCATTGTTCTTGAGCATGAGGTGCGACAGAAGTCCTTCGAAGTGAGCTCTCATCTTAGCTCTGCTAAAATCATCTTCGCTTATTGAGATGTTGCCCATAGTTATCAAGTTCCTTGTCTTCGAGAAGATAATTCCTGTAGATATTTATCACCTTTGTATCCTTGTACTCAATAACCCTAGGTGCATTCAGGTCATCGAGGTGCACATGCCCATGAAGCAGGTATCTGGGCCTGAACCTGTCCATGAACGAGACAAAGCACTCGAATCCCCTATGGCAGAGATCCTCTCCATCTCCCATTCCCCTTGGGGGAGCATGGGTTATGAGTATATCGAGATACCGGCCATAGCGCTGCTTATTGTATAGCAGGCGTGGGATAAGCTTGCCTATTCTCCATTGCATCTGCGCCTCGGAGTACTGGCTCTTTCCGTTGTTATAAAGCATCGATCCGCCTAGCCCCATTATGATGAGGTCGCGGTTCCTGTCATACACGCACTTCCCGTCTACGAAACTCCCTCCGAAATGGGGAAGCGAAAGGAACTTCGCTCCTCTTGCCAGCCCGGTGATGGTAGTCAACCCGCTATCATCACTGCCGTACATCATCCTGTCATAGTCCTCGAGATTATGGTTCCCGTATACATAATATACGTCCTTCCCAAGCATTGTGGCTATGTAGTCATAGTATCTCAGTGGAAGATCCCCTGCGGATATAACGAAGCTTGCATCCCTGTACAGGTCCGGGGCTACCTGCGAATAGATCAGGCTATCGGTGGTATCCGATACGCATAGTATCTTCATAGGAGCAGATACCCATTGTCTATGGCTATGGTCTGTCCATAGATTCCAGTAGAGGTCGAAAGAAACACAGCAAGAGCTGCTATCTCATCCGGCATCACCATCCTCTTTGCAACGCTATGCTCCGAGAAGCGCTTCTCAAGAGGAGATCCTATCAGGCGCTCTGCGCTGATAAGCCCGGGAGCTATAGCATTGATCCTGAGCCCTGTCTCAGAAGCAAGCGATCTCGTGTATGCAGACACAGCTCCCTTTGAGGCATCGTAGTGGGCTGTATTCCCGAAGCCTGGATGGAGCGCGTTCATCGATGATATATTCACCACCGACCCATTGCATTTCCTCAGCAGAGGCAGGAATGCCCTGGTTATCCTGAACAGTCCCTTCACATTGACATCGAATACCGCATCGAAATCGGATTCATCGAGAGTCTCCTGACTGCCTTCGGTGAAGATGCCTGCATTGTTCACAAGCACGTCCAAGCGATCGAATCCGGAGACAGCATCCCCAACCGATGCCGGATCGGAAAGGTCCATCGCTATGCACTTGCCATATGGATGGGCCTTCTCGGTCCTTGAGGATACGAATACTTCATCTCCCCTATCCGCAAAGGCCTTCGCTATAGCGGATCCCAGATTAGAGAACCCCGCTGTTATGAATACCGTCATAGAAATACTTTCCCTTCTCCAACGATTCTATCACATCGGAATCAGGGAGAGAGAAACCTTCTTCATCGAATTTAGGGCTCATTGCAGTGGAAAAGAGCGCATACCTGCCGCCTTCCCTTAGCCTTGTGCCCTGAAGCATGCCTGCCTTCACGATTGAATGCCTGCGGTCTTCCGAAAGCACTGCGATGTTCTCCTTGCCATCGATGAATGTATACTGCAAGGCCTCATCGCCTTCAAGGAAGAACCAGATCTCATCGTTGTCGAGCATGTGCAGCGATGAGAATGTCTCATCGGTGATAAGATACAGGATGCACCCTGCGCCATTGCCGAAGCCTGTGAGGAAGGAGAAATATCCTCCCTCGCTCTCAAGCTTCTCCATATCATAGAGCTCTATCAGCTCCAGGGCCCTGCTCACCACCTTGCGACGATTTCCCTGACAAGCGCCTGGAAGTGCTTCTTGACCCTTTCTCCTGTCTCGAGGACCTCCTCATGGTTGAGGCTCTGATTGAGGATTCCTGCAGCCATGTTCGTCAGGCAGCTTATTCCCACAGTCCTCATCTTCATCTGGCTTGCGGCGATTGCCTCAGGAACAGTGGACATTCCTACTGCATCAGCCCCTGCGAGGCGTGCGAACCTCACTTCAGCAGGCGTTTCGAAGGAAGGGCCTGTGAAGAGCATGTACACGCCTTCCTTGAGGTCTATCCCGAGCTTTTCCGCAGCTTCCCTTGCAACATTCTGCATGCCCTTGTCGTAAGCTGAGGACATATCGAAGAACCTAGGGCCAAGCTGATCGATGTTAGCACCCCTGTTTGGGCTATCTGCAATGAGCTTTATGTGGTCAGTGATCAGCATCAGATCCCCTGGCTTCCATGCCTTGTTCACGCAGCCTGCGGCATTCGTGAGGAAGAGATTGCCGATACCAAGCATGTGGAACGTCCTGATCGGGTATACGACCTGCTCCATCGACCAGCCTTCGTAGTAATGGAAGCGTCCCTGCATGCATACGACCCTCTTTCCCGAAAGACCGCCGATGACAAGCCTGCCCTTATGCCCTGGGACAGTAGATACGGGGAAATGCGGGATATCGTGGTAATCGATCACGACAGGATTCTCCAGCTCCTCAGCAAGATCCCCAAGCCCGGACCCAAGGACCAGTGCGATATCGATTCTTTCATCCCCGGCCTTCGAGCGGATGAAACCTGCGCTTTCATTCAGCATTTCAATTGTAGTCATAATTTCTCCATTGGTTATCATAATGGCCGCATCGCTGCGGCCAGGCTATCAGAATGGCTGTCCCGATGCCAGAGGGGCTGAGCTCTTCTTCGAGGAGAAGATCAGCGCAACCAGCGTTGCGAGATACGGGAAGGCTCCAAGCACTGCCATAGGCACGCTGCTGAAGGCAGGAAGGATCCTTCCGATATTCGCTACTGTCATGCACAGTCCGAAGAACATAGTCGATCCGAGGATCCCAAGCGGCTTCCACTGCCCGAAGATAAGAGCAGCGATCGCAAGGAACCCGAGGCCGTTGATTCCCGATCCGGAGTTGTACTCGCCAGCATATGTGACAAGGATGCATGCACCTCCGAGGCCTGAGAGCAGACCGGATGCAATCACTCCGATGTATCTCATCTTATGGACATTGACACCTGCTGATGCAACAGCTGATGGATGCTCTCCGCATGCCCTCAGCCTGAGTCCGAAGCTTGTCTTATAAAGCAGGAAGTAGCTCAGGCCCCATACTGCAAGGCAGAGCCATGTGGTCCAGTATGAATCAGAGAAGAACAGAGGTCCGATCACAGGGATCCTGGAAAGAACAGGAACAGAGCTTCTTATGATAGCTCTCTTGACTGTTATGTTTCCGCTTCCGGTGATTGTCTGAGCCAGGAAGAGCGAAAGCGCTGTTGAGAGCATGTTGATAGCTGTTCCTGAGATCGTCTGGTCTGCCTTCAGGTTGATCGATGCAACTGCATGGAGAAGGGAGAGCAGTGCCGATGCGAGCATCGCAACGACGATTCCGATAGCGATTGCGGCATTGGCGTTCATTCCAGTTGCCTGGAGCTTCACGATCGTTGCAGCTGAAGCAAAGCATCCGAAGAGCATGAGGCCTTCGATGCAGAGGTTGGTAACACCGCTTCTCTCGGAATAGAGACCGCCCAGGGCTCCCATCAGGAGAGGCATTGTATAAGCTATTGCCGCAGGGATGATGATAATAAGAAGATCCCACATGTTACTTCACCTCCTTGCTCTTTCTGGAAAGGGCCTTTCCTTCCTTTATAAGGGCCTTCCTTTCCTTCTTATCGACTTCATTCATGCTTCTGCCGCCAGATGCCAATGCAAAATACTCCTCCTTCTTCTCGAAGCTCCTCTTGAAGAGCCCATCCCAGAAGTTCTTGAATAGGACATTGGTAGCAGCGAAGTAGATGATGACTGCGATGACTGTATCTGCAAGCTCCTGAGGGATCCTGATAGCGGCAAGCGATAGCTTTCCGTTCTTGAGGATTCCGAAGAAGAGGCCGGCGAAGAACGATCCCAATGGGCTCGAGTTGCCAAGGAGGGCAACTGCAATGCCATCGAATCCCTCGCTAGGCATCTTTCCCATCTCCATGATGTTCGAGTATCCGCAGTAGTATGTGAGGCCAGCCAGGCCACAGAGTGCTCCTGAGATAGCCATTGAGATGATTATGGACCTATTGACCTTAATACCGGCATACTCAGCGCAGTACTTGTTAGCGCCTACTGCCTTGAGATTGAAGCCAAGCGTTGTCTTATTGAGGATGAACCAGATAAGGACGACTGATATGATCGCAAGCAGGAAGCCAAGGTTCGCAGTCGTGGTCTTTCCGAACAAGGCTGTGAAGATGCCGCTTCTCAGCGTCCTTGCATCCGGAATCGGCGCAGACTTCACGGCAATAGAAGGATCGATTATGAACCTGGGGATGAAGTCGTAGCATATCCAGTATGCAATCCAGTTGAGCATGATGCATGATACAACCTCATGCACGTTGAACTTAGCCTTCAAGAATCCGCTGATGAAGCCCCAGAGACCGCCTGCAGCGATTCCTGCGAGGATCAGGATGATCAGGTAGATCGGCCTTGGGATGCCTGCAGGAAGCTTATGCGCAAGGAGGCTGCATACGATTCCGCCCATCAGCATCTGCCCGGATCCTCCGATATTGAAAAGGCCGGTCTTGTATGCGAAGGCGAATGAAAGGCCTGCGAATATCAGCTGCGTAGACAATCCGATAGTAGCTCCGATCTTCCTCTTGTTCGCTAGTGCTCCCATGAAGATGTTCTTGTATCCTACTATAGGATTGCTTCCTATGATTAGGATGAAGATGCATCCTGCGAGCATGCCTAGTATGACAGCGGAGATAGAAACAATCAGAGGAGATGCCTTCCTGGCCTCCAAAGGCTTATTCAGTGTCTTTGGCTTACTCATTTTGCCTCCTCCTTCTTGATTCCTGCCATCATCAGTCCGACTGAATTGACATCTGTTTCCTTTGTATCGACTATATCGATGAGCCTTCCTGCATTGATGACTGCGATCCTGTCTGAGAGATTGAAGATCTCATCGAGCTCGAATGATACGAGGAGGACTGCCTTTCCCTTATCACGCTGCTCGACAAGCTGCTTATGGATGAACTCTATTGCTCCGACATCTAGTCCCCTGGTCGGCTGGACAGCAATAAGGAGCTCAGGATTGGCAGTGACCTCGCGCCCGATGATTGCCTTCTGCTGGTTTCCGCCGGAAAGCTTTCCAGCAAGGGAGTCCTTGCCTTCTCCGGATCTTACATCGAACTTCCTGATGATATCATCAGCATAGGAGTCTATCTCATCGCTTCTCAGTATTCCGTTCTTTCCGAACCTAGGCTTGTAGAATTCCTTTATCACCATGTTCGAGGTAAGCGGAGCAGAAAGCACGAGGCCCCTCTTCTGCCTATCCTCAGGAATGTGGCCAAGACCCATCTCGTTGCGTTCCCTGATCGAAAGATGGGTGATATCCTTGCCGCATAGCTTCACCGTACCGCTCTCGATTTCCCTCAGTCCTGTTATTGCCTCGATCAGCTCGCTCTGGCCATTGCCATCGACGCCTGCGATTCCGACGATCTCACCGCCTCTGACGGCAAGGGAGAAATCCTTGACGCCAAGGACGCCCTTGGCATTCTTCACATTCAGATGATCTATCTCGAGGACATTTCCCTTAAGCTCAGCTGGCTTCTTATCGACCTTGAAGCTTACAGGGCGTCCTACCATCATCGCAGCCATCTCATCGACGCTGGTGCTTGCCACATCGACTACACCGATGTACTTGCCGCGCCTGATTACCGTGCATCTGTTCGCAACCTGCTTTATCTCATCGAGCTTATGCGTAATGAGGATAATGGACTTGCCTTCCTTGATGAGGTTTTTCATTATCTGCATGAGCTCTTCTATTTCCTGTGGTGTAAGAACGCCAGTAGGCTCATCGAAAATAAGGATGTCCGCATCGCGGAAGAGCATCTTGAGGATCTCGACCCTCTGCTGCATTCCCACAGTGATATCCTCGATGACCATATCCGGCTCTATTGATAGGCCATAGCGTTCCGATATTTCCTTGATCTTCCTGCTGGCTGTCTTTATATCGTAGACAAACCCGCCTTCCTTGCCGAGGATGATGTTCTCGGCGACTGTGAAGTTATGCACAAGCTGGAAGTGCTGGTGGACCATTCCGATTCCCAGATCGAAGGCATCGTTAGGGCTCTTTATCTGTACTTCCTTTCCTCTGACCTTGATTATGCCCCTATCAGGATGATAGAGACCAAAGAGGATGCTCATCAGGGTAGACTTGCCTGCGCCGTTCTCTCCGAGAATTGCGTGGATCTCACCCTCTTCAACCTGCAGTGTGATATTATCATTTGCGACAATACCCGGGAATTCCTTGCGGATTCCGATCATTTCGATTACGTGACTCATTAATACTCCAATGAGGGCGCTGCGCGCGGTAATAGAATAAAGGCCGCCAGAAGGCGGCCTTCTAATCCGTTGACTATATTATTTGATAAGTCCGTTGCCGTTATCAGCTACTGTTACCTTACCTGCCTTGATCAGATCGACTACTTCAGCGACCTTCTTCTCGATTTCAGGTGTGAGGTTCGGGTTGGAAGCTGGGATACCTGCCCTGTCTTCCTTGATTCCGAGAACGAGAGTCTGTCCGCCTGGGAATGTTCCGTCTGCTACAGCCTTGACCATATCGTATGCAACGCCTGCAACGTCCTTCATTGCTGAAGTAAGGATACAGGACTGGCCGTTGTTCATATCGCCTACTGAGTACTGGTCTACGTCAACGCCTACTGCCCAGATGTCCTGGCCGGAGAGTCTTCTGTTCTTAGCCTCGTTGATAACGCCTACGCCTGTGCTTCCTGCTGCAGCGAAGATTGCCTTAACGCCTCTAGCATACATAGCGTTTGCAAGCTGCTGTCCAAGAGCGAGGTCTGAGAAGGAACCTGAGTAAACGAAGTTCTCAGCCTTCATGGATACCTTTGTTCCAAGGTTCTCGTTAGCATACTTGACGCCCTGCTGGAATCCCCAGTTGAACTTCTGTACTGATGGGATCTCCATACCGCCGACGAATCCTACATCGCCAGACTGGATCTTGAGAGCTGTTGCAAGACCTGCGAGGAATCCTGACTCATGCTCCTTGAAGAGGATAGCTACTGTGTTCGCAGCAGGACCGCCAACCATATCGAGACCATCATCGATGATAGCAAGCTTGAGGTCCTTAGCTTCAGCCTGTACCTGGCCTACTGCCTCTGAGAAGAGGAATCCTGGGCAGGCAACGAAGCTGTATCCCTGATCGTAGAGAGCATAGATAGCCTCAACATAGTGGGAAGTGGTTGTTCCGGATGGGCGGAGATATGTGCTCTCATATCCGAGCTCATTAGCTGCCTTTATGACACCCTCGTATGTTCCCTGGTTGAATGAGCGGTCATCGATTGTACCTGAGTCAGTAACCATGCCAACCTTGAGCTTAGCTGATGCTTCCTGAGCTCCGTTTGCGAATACTACGGACAAAGCCAATACTGCGACCAAAGCCAATGCAAATGCTTTTTTCATTTTATGTGTCTCCTATTTGGTTTCTATGTATGCATTCTACAATATGCCAATGGAGGTGTCAAACAAAGGAATTGAGGTAAAACAGGTATTTTCTGTTTACTAAAACTTTGATACTGAATGAAATAACAAAGATATGCATCTACTCCGGAACTATAAAAAAACAACAGTCTGCAACACTGAATTTTATGTTTTCCTAAAGATTGCCTTCAAATGCAACGCTCATTGAAAAATGTTTGGCAATCTGAGGATATGCATACTATAAATATGACTGTATTCCAAGGGAGGAGACACATGCTCACGATCATCTATGCGCTATTCCGCTTCGTAAGCTCGCTTATTGCATTGCTTCTGACGATTGTTCTCATATTCGTTACTGCATTCACCTACAATAACGCAGCCTCTATTCTTTCGTTATTCATCAACCTGGCTGATATCGAAATATCGGTGCAGAGCCTATCGGTATTATCCGCAGTGCTTGTATTCCTGATCGGGATCTCGCTGCTGATTCTCATATTCGGGTCCATTGCATGGAAGATAAAGGTAGAGCGCCATCTTGCAGACATAAGGATCCAGAACAGCAGGATTCTCAGGCTCCTTGAATCAGATTCGCGTTCTTATGACTGATTTCTTTATGAATTATCATTTTTCGGCGTTATCAGATGATGACAAGGAATCTGATTTTAGTGTACTATGCTCTAGATTCTTGGGCCTACGGGCAGAGGAGGTGATTTATAAATGGCACTCGTAAAAGTTGATGAAACAGAACCACTTGAGAAAGCGATCAAGCGCTTCAAGAGAATGGTTGAGAAGGAAGGCGTTATCAGAGAGTTCAAGATGCGCAGATACTTCGAAAAGCCTTCTGCTATCCAGCACCGCAAGAACAAGGCTCTCGCTAGAAAGCAGATGCTCAAGAACAAGAAGATGCATGCTTCTAAGGCTTATTGATCCAATCAATAGCGGATGGGTGTTACAGCGGTAACACCCTTTTTTCTTTTTCAGAGGGATTCCATCATGAAGAACATTATCCTTGATCTGGATACAGGCGTCGACGACGCATTGGCTTTAAGCTATGTGCTGATGCAATCGCATGATATAAGGCTGCTTGGTGTCACAGCCACATTCGGGAATGTGGAGACAGAGGCATCTGCTGCCAACACACTGAAGGTTCTCAGCCTGTTTGGAAGGGATGATATCCCTGTATGCACAGGCAGGAAGGGCCCCTGGGGCAAGGACAGCTACAAGGTCATGGATTATGTATACACGATACATGGCAGGAACGGATTAGGAGAAGCCTGCTTTCCGGAGTCCGGCAGAAAGCCCGAGGAAGAGGATGCTGTATCATTCATGAGCAGGATGATCGGGCAATACGGCGATGACCTGACCATCGTCACAACAGGACCCCTTACAAACCTCGCTTCCCTATACAGGGAGCATCCTGAATGCATATCAGCTCCCCATCATGTGATATCAATGGGAGGAGCTTTGACGGTGAAGGGGAACATAGAGGACATATATGAGGCAAACATATACAAGGATGCCCTTAGTGCCGAATACGTCTTCTCCCTGCCTATAGACCTTTCCCTGATAGGGCTCGATGTCACAGAGCGCAGCCATCTCAGCCTCGATGATGTTGCGGAATGGAAAAACAAGAGGGGACTTCTCTTCAGGGAAATGACAGAGTTCTACATTGCATTCCACAGGAGGCCGTACTGCTTTCTCCATGATCCTTCTGCTGCATGCGCGGTTCTCCACCCTGAGTTCTTCACCTTCATCGACCTTCCTATCACAGCCACTGAGAAAGGAAGGACAGTCGCTGATTACGAAAAAGCAAATCCTCTGAAGAAGGTTGCTCTCTCTGTAGACAGCCAGAAGGTTGAAAGAGAGCTGAAGATGTCCTGGCTGAAGGCATTCGGAGAATAAAACAGCCCTGAAACATCGTTCCAGGGCATTGTATTGGGTTTTCAATCAATCAGAGCACTGCACTCACAGGGTCGCAGTTGACCTTGATATTGCTCAGGCTGACTTCGGCATTGCGGAGCCTGATTCCTCTGAAATCAGTATCTGGGATTCCCTTGTACATCTCGACCTCAAGCCCCTTCTCAGGATTCTCATCAACCTCGATATCGCAATCCTCTATAGTGACATCATGGATAGGCATCTCAGGAAGCCCTACGATGAAGCCTGCCGAGGCCTTGCACCTGCGTGCAGTGACGCCCTTGATCTCAACATGGTGGATTGACGGAGTCATCCTATCGATTTCCTGCTTCTCCAGGCTGTATAGCCTTGGATCATCGGAGCCCCACTTGTAATACATGTTGATCGTGATAGGAGAGATCACATCCTCCATGTATGTATCCTCAACCCTTATGTTGCATATCTCTCCACCGCGGCCTCTTCTTGTCTTGATCCTTATTCCTCTGTCTGTACCAAGGAACCTGCACCTCTGCACAAGGACATTCCTCATGCCTGCTGCAGTCTCAGAGCCTATTACGAAGCCGCCATGAGCCTGCTTCACGGTCGAATCCACGATCCTGATATCCTGGCATGGCACTGCTGCATCCACGCCTGACTCCCCGCTTCCGCTCTTGAGCGCGATTCCATCATCGCCTACATCCACAAGGCAGCCCTCCACAAGCACAGAGGAGCAGGACTCTATGTCCATTCCATCCGTGTTAGGCGTGACATATGGATTGATGATGCTCATGTTCCTGAATACGAGATTGCTGCTGTACACAGGGTGCAGCGTCCAGAACGGGCTGTTTCTTAGAGCCAGGCCATCTATCGTGACATCCTTGCTCTTCCAGAGCTGCAGCAGAGGCGGTCTGAGGAACTGGCACTGCCTTCCTCCGCCTCCCCCTGGCTGATTCCTGTAATCAGGATTCAGGGATGCGAAGTGCTTCTCTATATCCGTCATAGGCTCCTTCTGGGTAGCCCTTCTGTCATAGATGTAGTCCCACCACTTCCTTCCGTTTCCCTCAAGGACTCCAGGACCTGTGATTACGATGTCCTCTGCATCGCTTATCCTGAAGAGAGCGTGCATGCAGAAGCAGTCCACTCCCTCCCACCTTGCCTCGACGGCAGGATATGCACCGAAATCATCCGTGAACGAGAGCACCGCACCAGCCTTGAACTCGATCCTCGAATGCGATGGGATATCGAGCGGTCCTACATTGTACGTGCCTTCGGAAATCAAAAGCACATCCTTTCCTGCTGTTTCCTCGAGGGCCTTCCTCACTGCAAGGGTATCGTCTGCAATACCATCGCCTACAGCTCCGAAACTCCTGATATCAATCATAGCCTAGTCCTTTGGGCTTTCACACCCATGCCTTGAATAAGGCAAACCATCATATGCTGAAATAGGCCCGCTCGCTCATGCGGGCAAGGCCTATTCATATTATAGCATGAATTCTCCGGATCAGCCTTCGGTTGTGAAATCAAGCACCACCTTGAGCCAGCTTGCGCTGTTTGCGGAGAGATCCGCAAAGGCCTCAGCTGCCTTTGTCCATGGATATACCTTGGTGATGATCCCATCGAGGCTGAGCTTTCCATCCTTGATCTCGTCGATCGTATTCACGAAGTCCGCCTTGAGGGCATTCCTTGAACCGAAGATGTTGAGCTCCTTCTTCTGGATTACAGTGAAGTTGAAGTCGAGGTTCTTCTTTCCTACTCCGATTAGAACGACCCTGCCTCCGAAGCATACGGCATCTATGCAGTTCTGGAATGTCGAAGGAAGGCCTACTGCCTCCACAGTGACATCGAAGCCTGCTCCATCCGTTACCTTATTGACCTGCTCCATGAATGCCTCAGGGCTTGAGTTCACGATGTGCTTATCGAATCCGAATGCCCTTGCTCCATCGAGCTTCTCCTGGGAGATGTCGCTCATCCAGACCTCTGCTCCAAGCGATGCTGCATAGATCGCTGCAACCATGCCGATTGTACCAGCGCCAACGACAAGGACCCTATCGCCCTTTGTCACCTGCGCCCTTGCGATGCCATGGCGTCCGATGCAGAAAGGCTCCACTGTAGCAAGAGTCTTTGCAGAGAGTCCCTTTCCATCGTAGATCCTCTCAAGAGGCATCGTGATGTACTCTGAGAAAGCACCCATCCTCTGGACGCCCATTGTCTGGTTATCCATGCATGCGTTCACATGCCCATGCTGGCATGAGTAGCATGTCGTGCAGTTGAAGTATGGATTGCATGTTACGATCATGCCCTTCCTGATCTTGCAGTCAGGGTCCTTTGAATTGACCTCGATAACCTCTGCCGAGAACTCATGGCCAGGGGTCTGCGGATAGCTGAAATAAGCGAATGTCCCGCGATACGATCCGAGATCGCTTCCGCATATGCCGCCATAGAGAAGCTTGAGGAGAGCCTCGCCCTCTGCAGGAACCGGCATCGGTCTATCAATCATCTCTACCTTGCCTGGTTCGCGAATAAGAATTGATTTCATATTTCTACCCTCGAAAATAGAATCTGTTGTATACATCAGATTATCTATTCGAGGCGATTTCTTGTCAAATATTTTGGGCCGTAAGATTACAAGATTGCGCAAGAATCTGTTAAAATTTTATAAAATAACCAAATAGATGGCATCGATTATCGAAAAAAGCAAACCGCACTTGGAAAATATCAGCACAGCGCAATAATTTTGACAAAATTTCATGATTTTGTTTTTGACAAACTGCAGCCATGATGTATACAATAGAGAATACGGGAAAAATCACGTGAATAAGGCAACCCTTCAGAATAGAGCTTACGAATTCATCAAGAACAGGATCATCTGCTGCGAGTACCAGCCGGGTTCCATGCTCAATGAAGAGCTCCTCTGCAATGTCCTGAATATAAGCAGGACTCCTGTCAGGGAGGCAATCGGAAAGCTCGAGCAGGATGGACTATTGGAAGTCAAGCCTAAGAAGGGAATCCTCGTCAGGCCTATCTCCATCGAGGATATAAACAACGTGTTCGAGCTCAGGATACTCTATGAGACATATGCAATAAAGAAGTATGGGTACACTATCCCTGCTGAGAACCTTTATTCATACTACCAGAGGATATCCGGGCAGGAGCCTTCCTCCGTTGCCAAGGAAGTCTTCTACACCGAGGATGATGAGCTTCATGAGATGTTCATCTCCGCTATCCACAATCACTTCATCCTGCAGTCATACCGGGCAGTCACCGTTCAGAACAATAGAATCAGGTACATGACCGGATTATGCGATAACAGGATCGAGGAGACGAGGATGGAGCATATCGAGGTCCTGAAGCTTTGCATCGAGAACAGCTGGCAGAAGGCATCCGAGGCAATGGAAAGGCATCTTCAGAATGCTAAGAAGACAGCATTCGCCTTTCTTCTTGACGGGAAATCGCTTTCAACCGGAATTTGTTCTCCCGTTGTGAACAAAGTTGTAATAGAATAGGACGTAATACAAAAAAGAACAGGGAAGGAGGGTTTATGGCAAAAAACAGCAATCGCAGTTCGCAGAACAGCAACTCGAAAGCAAAAAGCTCAACAACCAGTGCTAAGCCTGCTTCGGTGGCAAAGGCAGCCGCACCGGCACCGGAGAAAGCTAAGTCGCTATCGCCAAACAGATCTTATTGGGTAAAGCTTGGGAAGGATATCAACAGGCAGAAGGGAATCTATCTCCTGCTTATCATTCCTATGGTTGTCTATTTCATATTCAAGTACATTCCTATGTGGAATGCGCAGATCGCATTCAGGGACTTCAAGTCCGTAAGATATGGAATCACTCAGGCAACATGGGTAGGGCTCAAGAACTTCAAGGACTTCATTAGTTCCTATTATTTCTGGTCAATCATCAGGAATACGCTCTTCTATAGCTTCGGAAAGATCATCGTCAGCCTTCCTGTATCCATACTCCTCGCAATCGCAATCTACGAGTGCAGGGTCAGATGGCTCAGAAAGACAGTGCAGACACTTGCATACCTCCCTCACTTCCTCTCATGGGTTATCATGTACGGTATCCTGCTTTCGCTCTTCTCTCCTTCTGATGGTATCGTAAACGACGTCATCAAGATGTGCGGAGGAAAGGCAATCGACTTCCTCACCAACTCATCTGCATTCCCATGGCTTGTCATCCTCTCGGATGCATGGAAGGAAATGGGATGGTCGGCAATCATCTTCATCGCTGCTCTCATGGGAATCGATACATCCCTCTTCGAGGCTGCAATGGTAGAAGGCGCAAACAGCTGGCAGAGAACAAGATACATCACTCTTCCATCTATCAGGCCTGTTATCGTCACAGTACTCCTTCTCAAGATCGGAACCATCCTCGATGCAGGATTCAACCAGATCTTCATGCTCTACTCACCAGCTGTATACGATGTTGCAGACATCATCGATACCTGGGTTTACAGACAGGGTCTTCTTGATGGTAAGTTCTCCATCGCAACCGCTGCAGGTATCTTCAAGGGTGTAATTGGAATGGCGCTTCTCTTCACTTCCAACTACTTCTCCAAGAAGGTCAGCGAGTCTTCATTGTTCTAAGGAGTCAGGAAAATGGGAAAGAAAAAGAATACAGAATCAGTTGCAGTCAAGCTTACTGCGGCAGACAGAGGTTTCAATATCATCATCAATATCCTGATGGTTCTCCTTCTGCTTATACTCATCATTCCTCTCTGGAGTACGCTCGCCCTCTCATTCAGGCCAGCTGACTTCATCGGAACATACATCGAGGGAATGTTCCTTGCACCATGGGACTGGTCATTCGATGCATATAAGTCGCTTCTCGGAAACAACGGCTTCGTTCTTGCATTCACGAACTCGGTCAAGATCCTCGTCGGCGGTGTCATCGTAGCGCTTGCAATGACGATTCCTCTGGCATATGGTCTTTCGATCAAGGGACTGAGGGGAAGGAAGTTCATCACGCTGTTCGTGCTTATTCCATATGTGTTCAACGTCGGTATCGTTCCTACATACATCCTCGTTGCGCAGATGAAGCTCACGAACCATCTTTCATCGGTATTCCTTCCGGTTTGTATCGGAACATACAACTGTCTCATCATGAGATCATTCTTCGAGGGCATTCCTAACGAGCTTAGGGAAAGCGCTTCAATCGACGGATGCAATGAGCTTCAGACTCTCTTCAAGATCATTCTTCCTCTCTCGAAGGCAATCATCATGACAATCGGCCTCTACTATGGCGTTGCATTCTGGAATGACTATATGAGACCGATGCTCTACCTGACAAAGGATTACCTCAGACCGCTCCCGATCCTTCTGAGAAACATCCTTCTTGCTGCAGGCATGAACGAATTCGTTGAGGCTAAGGCATTCGGAAATGCACCTGTAGAAGCCATCAAGGCTGCTTCAGTATTCATGTCCGCTATTCCTATGATCGCAGCTTATCCGTTCATTCAGAAGTACTTCACCAAGGGAACACTCCTTGGAAGCGTTAAAGGTTAATTACAATTAGGAGGTAATTATGAAGAAGATTGTATCAATCGCTCTTATCGCTCTCCTCTGCGTTTCATTCGCATTCGCAAATGGAACACAGGAAGCTGGTAATAGCGGAAACGGCCTTACACACATCGAGATGTGGTATAACGCAACCCAGACAGAGGTTGGACCTCTCCCGAACGACTGGGTAGGATACGACATCCTCAAGGGAATGGGAATCGAGCTCGAGGCTTCATCCCTTCCATCAAGCACATCTGACCAGGATACAAAGATCCAGGCTGCTTCAGCAGCAGACCAGCTCCCTGATTTCTTCGTAGCTAGCCGCAAGGTATGGCAGAATCTCGTCGAAAAGGGACTCGTTGCTGATGTTACTGACTGCTATGAGAAGATGCCTAAAAGAACAGCTATCATGTTCGACAAGGACGCTATCAACTTCACAACAATCAATGGCAGAAGCTATGGTTTCGCTACTCCTTCAAAGATCACAAAGAACGAAGGTCTCGTAATCAGGAAGGACTGGCTCGACAACCTCGGACTCGCTGTTCCTACAACACTCGACGAGCTCTATGACGTTCTCTATGCTTTCACATATAACGATCCAGATGGAAACGGCAAGAACGATACATATGGCTATGGCGCATTCGTAGAAGTAATTCCAGAGTACGAGATCTACCCAGGCAGAAGATTCGAGCCTATCATGGGTGCTTTCGGCGTTGAGGGAACATGGAACTTCAATAAGGACAACGCTGGTCTCCAGATCCACAACCCTGCATACTATGACTTCATGGTATTCATGAAGAAGTGCATCGACAATGGCGTTATCGACCCAACATGGATGGCTTACAAGAAGGACGACTTCAGAGCAGCTTGGAAGCAGGGTAAGTTCGGTTGCTTCAGAGAGCAGAACGCAGCTCTTCACGCAAAGAACAACTACTCACCATTCGACAACAACTTCCCAAACGGCGAGCTCATCGTAATCGATCCAGTTACAGGTCCTACAGGAAAGGCTTCTGTTGGTCCATCAGTAAGAGGACTCAGGATCTGGTGTGTTTCCCAGAACGCAGCTGACGAAGGCAAGCTCGACAAGATCTGCGAGATGTTCGAATGGATGGCTGACGGCGAAGGCTACCTCCTCTGCGGTTGGGGAAGAGAAGGCATTGAGTACACATTCAACGCTGATGGAATCCCTGTAACAGTAAAGGGCGACACAGGATTCGAGGGACCAATCGGACAGCAGTACATCCAGCTCAGGTCAATGGCATTCAACTATGCTTCTGATATGGAGCTTGTTAGCCGCTACCCAGTCTACACATGCGACAATTCCGGCAAGCAGATGTCAGCACTCTGGACACTCAGGGAGATGCAGAAGAGACATTATACTCCTGCAGAGGGTATGGACAGCATGCCACTCCCAGCTAACGATGTTCTCACATTCTACGAGCAGGGCATTGCAGAATTCCTCGCTGGAAAGAGAGCTCTCACACCTGAGAACTGGAATGCATTCGTTGCACAGTTCGACAAGCTCGGCGGAGCTGCATGGGAGAAGGAAGGCATTGAGTACGCAAAGGCTAACAACTACCTTTACTAATCGCGCTGCCTAAGCTCTTAACCAAGAGTCAGGGGACAGGGTGCCTTGTGCATTCTGTCCCTTTTATTTAATGTGCACAAAGGAACTTAAAGCATTTAAGAGAGTACAGCAAAATAGGTTCCAGACCACCTTATTTGTTTGACAATATACATATTGGAATGTAAAATGAAACCGTGTTCCGTTTTCAACGGAAACATGAATCCCATAGATTCATCAAACAGCATTGTATAAGGAGCAATCATAAAAATGAAAAACGTCAGCGAAACAGTCGTAAAGACAGAACGCCCGGTCAAGGTCCTCCAGTTCGGAGAGGGAAACTTCCTCAGGGCTTTCGTAGATTGGATCATCGACCAGCTCAATGAGAAGGGAGATTTCAACGGAGATGTAATGATGGTTCAGCCTCTTGCTCAGGGAATGGGCGAGATGATCAACTCACAGAACGGTGTATACACAACTGTCCTGAGAGGTGTTCAGAATGGCAAGACAGTCGAGGAATTCAGGAAGATCACAAGCGTTAAGGGCTGTATCAATCCGTATTCAGACTATGAAGCATTCATTGCTCAGGCTGAGAACCCGGACCTCAGGTTCATCATCTCCAACACAACAGAGGCAGGCATCGCTTACCATGAGGGAGACAAGCTCGAGGACAAGCCACAGGTTTCATACCCAGGCAAGGTCTGCGCTTTCCTCTATCACAGATACAAGGCATTCAACGGCGCTAGCGACAAGGGCATCATCGCAATACCCTGCGAGCTCATCGACAAGAACGGAGACAACCTCAAGAGAATCGTTCTCCAGTATGCTAAGGAATGGAACCTCGAAGAGGGATTCGTAAACTGGCTCAACGACGCATGCGATTTCTGCAACAGCCTCGTAGACAGAATCGTCCCGGGATATCCACGCGCAGAGGCAGAGGATATCTGCAACCGCCTCGGATACAAGGATAACCTTCTTGACGCAGCAGAGATCTTCCTTCTCTGGGTCATCGAGTGCCACGGAAAGATGCACGACGACGAGCTTCCTACAGCTAAGGCTGGCGTGAATGTAGTATGGACAGACGATATGTCCTTCTACAGGACAAGGAAGGTAAGGATCCTCAACGGAGCACACACAATGACTGTCCTTGCCGCATACCAGACAGGCCTCAACACAGTCGAGGAGTGCATCAAGAGCCCACTCATCTACCCAATGATGAAGCGCGGCCTCTTTGAGGAAATCATCCCATCGATGGATGGAGACAAGGCTCAGCTGGAGCAGTATGCTGGCGATGTGCTTGAGCGCTTCGCTAACCCGCACATCGTGCACCTCCTTCTCTCGATCTCGCTTAACTCCGTTTCGAAGTTCAAGACAAGGGACCTCCCATCGCTTCTTGGCTACTACCAGAAGAAGGGCGAGCTTCCTACTGTCCTGACATTCTCTCTCGCTGCTCTCATTTCCTTCTACAATGCAACAGAGAAATCAGGTGTGGATCTCAAGGGTTCGAGGAACGGCGAGGAGTACCTGATCAAGGACAGCCCGGAGGTTCTCGAGAAGTTCGCATCCCTCTACAGCGCAGAGTACTGCTGCAACGGCAAGAAGAGCGCAGCTATCGCGAAGGCAGTTCTTTCCGATGTCTCATGGTGGGGACAGGATCTTACGCAGATCCCTGGACTCGAGGAGAAGGTTGCAGGTTATCTGAAGTCCATCTGGGACAATGGAATGACAAAGACAATCGAGTCGCTTTGATCGGATTATAGGGCCGAGGGTCATTCCCGGCCCTTATTTTCGAATTTAACATTCAAGCTGTTAAAGGAGGAAACGCAGAGCCATCTGCGGACAAAGATGAAAAACAACCTAATCAGAATCAATGCTCTGGATAACGTTGCTGTTGCTATTGCCCCTCTCTTCAAGGGCGATGTAGTGAACGTCGCAGATCAGACCTTCACTCTCCTGACAGACATCCCAGCCGGGCATAAGGTTGCTCTCAGGGACATAAGCAAGGATGAGAAGATAATCAAGTACGGTTACCCTATCGGAAAGGCAAAGGAGGATATCAGGAAGGGCGAGCATGTCCATGCCTTCAATATCCAGACTCTCCTTTCAGAGAAGGCAGAGTACCACTATGATGAGAACGCTGCAAAGGAATGCCTCAGGGAAGCAGAGGAAGACAAAGCCAGATGGAGCGGACACGTTCCGACGATCAATGCATACCAGAGAAAGGATGGCAAGGTCGGAATAAGGAACGGGCTCTGGATCGTGCCTACAGTAGGATGCGTCAACAGGATTTCCGAGCGTCTTGCTTCCTGGGGAAACATGACTCTCGGCCTTGAGGATGGTGTACATGCATGGACCCATCCTTTCGGATGCTCCCAGATGGGCGGAGACCACGAGAACACCAGGAGAATCCTTGCAGACCTCGTTCATCATCCGAATGCAGGCGGTGTGCTTGTAATAGGACTGGGATGCGAGAACAATACAATGGCTTCATTCAAGGAGCTTGTAGGCCCTGTGGATGAAGAGAGGGTCAAGTTCCTCGTATGCCAGGAATCAGAGGATGAGATCGCTGATGGAGAGAAGCTGCTGAGCGAGATCGCTTCGGTGATCAAGAAGGATAGAAGGACAGCAGTCCCGATGTCGAACCTCGTAGTTGGCTTCAAGTGCGGTGGCTCCGATGGGCTTTCGGGAATCACGGCGAACCCTCTTGTAGGAAGGTTCTGCAATGAGCTGACTGCAATGGGAGGAACAGCAATCCTCACAGAGGTCCCTGAGATGTTCGGAGCTGAGCAGATGCTCATGAACAGGGCAGCATCGAAGGATGTATACGACCAGACTGTAAAGCTGATCAATTCCTTCAAGCAGTACTTCGTCGACCACAACCAGGTCGTATACGAGAATCCATCACCTGGCAACAAGGCTGGCGGAATCTCAACGCTCGAGGATAAGAGCCTCGGATGCGTCCAGAAGGGAGGAAGGGCTCCTGTCGAGGCAATCCTCGGCTATGGAGACAGAGTATCCAGGAATGGACTCAACCTTCTCTTCGGACCAGGAAACGATATCGTATCGACAACTGCCCAGACAGCTGCAGGAGCGCACATCATCCTCTTCACAACAGGCAGGGGAACACCGCTCGGAGCACCTGTTCCTACGGTAAAGATCGCTACTAACACACCTCTTTCGGAGAGCAAGTCTAACTGGATCGACTTCAATGCAGGAAAGCTTCTCGAGGAGGATCCGGCTGTTGTCACAACAGAGCTGATCGACCTGATCACCGCTATCGCTAACGGGGAGAAGCACACAAAGAACGAGGTCAACGGATACGCAGAGATCTCGATATTCAAGGATGGAGTAATACTATGAAGAATTTTATGGATAAGGATTTCCTCTTGGAAACAGATACAGCGAAGATGCTCTTCCATGACCATGCAGCTTCGATGCCTATTTTCGACTACCACTGCCATCTCATCCCATCTCAGATCGCTGAGGACAAGAGATTCACTACAATCACCGATGCATGGCTTGGCGGAGACCACTACAAGTGGAGGATGATGAGGGCATGCGGATTCGATGAGCGCCTGATCACAGGGGACGCAGATCCATATGACAAGTTCCTCGCATGGGCAGAGACAATGGAGAACCTCATCGGCAATCCTCTCTACCACTGGACGCACCTCGAGCTTCAGAGGTACTTCGGAATCAACGACATCCTCTGCAGGAAGAATGCGAAGAAGATCTACACAGAGGCAAACGAGAAGTTCGCTTCCGATCCAGAGCTCTCCGTATTCGGAATCATGAAGAAGTTCAAGGTATATGCCGTTGGAACGACAGACGATCCTGCAGATGACCTTGAGATGCATAAGCTCATCGCAAAGGAAGGCAAGTGCCCTGCAAAGGTCATCCCTTCATACCGCCCGGACAAGGCCCTCAACATAGAGAAGCCTGACTTCGCAGCCTACATCGAGAAGCTGGCAAAGGCATATGGAAAGGATATTAAGAGCGTTGATGACGTGATCGCAGCCCTCATAGACAGGCTGGATTTCTTCGTAAGCCTCGGCTGCAAGGCATCCGACCACGCTCTTGTAACATGCCCAAGCACATTCTGGAGCGATGCTGATGTCGAAGCTGTCTTCCAGAAGAGGATGAATGGCGATGATGTCACAGCATGCGAGGCAGATGCTTACAGGACAAAGGTCCTCACAGCGCTTGCAAAGGCATACAACAGCAGGAACGTCGCTATGCAGTTCCACTTCGCATCCATCAGGGACAACAACAGGACCATGTTCGCTATCCTCGGGCCTGACACAGGATACGATGCATCCCATGACAAGGAGCTTGCAGAGGGAATCAAGGCATTCTTCGGCAATCTCTCAGTCACCGACGAAGTGCCTAAGACGATCTTCTATACTCTCAATCCTAAGGATTACTACACCCTCGCAACCCTCATGGGATGCTATCAGGGCAAGGGAATCAAGGGAAAGATGCAGCTTGGATCGGCTTGGTGGTTCTGCGATCACAAGGATGGCATGGAAGAGCAGATGAAGGTTCTTGCGAACGTAGGCGTTCTCCCTGCATTCATCGGAATGCTCACAGACTCAAGGTCCTTCCTCTCCTACTCAAGGCATGAGTACTTCAGAAGGATACTCTGCAACATGGTAGGCAACTGGGTAGAGAACGGCGAATTCCCTAACGATGAGGAAATCATCGGCAGGATCGTCGAAGACATCTCGTTCAACAACGCAAAGGCTTACTTCGAGGGTTAAATGGAAAGAGAGAAAGACGAAGAAAAGCAGATGAGCGCTGTCACGCGCACAATCTCGATTCTTGAGGCATTGTCGATGGTTGAGGCTATCAACCTCGAGAACCTTGCTAAGAAGACAGAGCTGCCTAAGGCGACCCTGCTCCGCTTTCTCTCGACCCTTATCTCCCTTGGCTATGTGCATAGGGATGAATCCGATATGTACCATCTTACGCTCAAGATGTTCTCCGTAGGCTCAAGGTCACTGAAGCACATGGACCTCATTAACACGGCAAAGCCCTTCGCAAAGTCGCTTTGCCAGGAGCTCGGAGAGACAGTGCATATGGGAATCCCACAGGACAATACAGCCGTATACGTGCTCAAGGAGGAATCAAGCTACACCCTGAGGATGTACTCCAGGGTCGGCAAGGTGATTCCTCTATACTGCACGGCAATCGGGAAGATATTCCTTTCCGAAATGAGCGAGGATGATCTTGAGAAGTATTTCATCGAGAACCAGCTCAAGCCCTTCACGCCTAAGTCAATCAGGTCAGAGTCCTCTCTCAGGGAGGAGCTGAGGAAGATCAGGGAGAGGGGATGGTCGATCGATGACGAGGAGCATGAGATGAACATCATGTGCCTTGCGGCTCCCGTCAGGGATTACACAGGAACAGTGATTGCCGCCATCTCTGTCTCATGGCCTCTATTCAGATTCAACAAAGCCGAATTCGACAAGACGGTCTCGAAGATAATGGAGGCAACCAGGGAGCTCTCAAGGGTACTGGGTTACATAGAGGAAGAATAAGCAGAGGCTCATTCAGAAAGCCCCATCCGCAAGGACGGGGCTTTTCCTTATTGCCTCAGGAAGCCTGGCTTATTGCCTAGCTTCATGAAGAGGCTGTAGATCAATGAGCATGCCCATTCTGCCCCAGGCGGAGTGAAATGAGTATTGTCAATGCTTCCATCAGGGTAATTCGGGTGCTCGCCTGGCTCCAGGAGCATGAAGAGAGGGCGGCTATCCTCCTCGCCGATCGCCTGCAGCCTCACAAGTGTCTCGGTAGTCATGTCTATGACAGGTACGCCAAGCCTGGCGGCCGCAGCCTTCATGGCAGCAGGGTAATCGCCATGCGTGTGCATGATGTATCCTGATTCATACCTTCTTCTCTCGATCGGAGTGATGAAATAGACAGATGCTCCCTTTCTGAGGAATGAGCTGCCGATCTGCAGCAGGTTACCATAGAACCCCGTCCATGGATCGGAGTACCTGTCATCCTCCTTGTTCTCATTGTGCCCGAACTGGAAGAGAACAGCATCGCCTTCCTCTACAAGGGAGAGCGCGGATCTTATGATCCCTGAATCGATTGCCCTTCTGGTGGAGAGCCCGTTCTCTGCCATGTTCATTATGCTCCAGCCCTCGGATAGGTATTTCCCGAAGCATTCGCCCCACCCTGTCTTGGGCTTCTCATCCTCACGCTTGATGGCGCTCATCGAGTCTCCGATGATGAATAAAGTCCTCATATTGCATCCTATAACCGAAAAAGCACCAAACAGGTGCTTTTCCGCAATCGTCTGTAGATGGAAAAAGCGTGCCGGAGCACGCTTTTATGGATTATCTCTGGACCCTTCCCGATCCGTCACCCTTGCAGAGTGCCTCGACCTCGCTGAGCCTTGAGAGGTTGAAGTCACCTGAGATGGAGTGCTTGAGGCAGGATGCAGCAACAGCGAAGTTGATGCAGTACTGCTCGTCATCGTAGTGGGAGAGAGCGTAGATGATGCCAGCTGCGAATGAGTCTCCGCCACCGACGCGGTCTACGATATCAGTGATCTCATAGTGCCTTGAGAGATAGAAGCCTGTCTTTCCTGAGAGGGCTGCGGACCAGCCATTATGGTCAGCGCTCTTGGACTCGCGGAGAGTTACAGCTACTACAGAGACGTTAGGGAACTGAGCCTTTACCTTTGCTGTGAGCTCCTCATATACCTTTGTATCGAGCTTGCCGGATGTTACATCGCTGTCAGCTGCGATTCCGAGGCACTTCTGGATGTCTTCCTCGTTTGCGATAACGACATCAGCATACTTAACGAGCTCCCTCATCACCTCTGGAGCTTCCTTGCCATACTTCCAGAGCTTCTTCCTGTAGTTGAGGTCGATGGAAACAGTAGCTCCAGCCTTCTTGGCAGCCTTCATAGCAGCAAGTGCGCAGTCAGCGGCACCCTGGCTTACAGCTGGTGTGATTCCTGTTGTATGGAACCATGTTGCGCCTTCCATGATCTTATCGAAATCGAAGTCAGCTGGAGTTGCCTTCGAGATAGCTGAGTCAGCTCTATCATATACAACGAGGCTTGGCCTCTGGTTAGCGCCTGTCTCGAGGAAGTAGATTCCGAGCCTTCCGTCCTTGACCTTTGAGATAGCGGAAGTATCAACACCGTACTTGAGGAGCTCTCTTTCAGCAGCCTCACCTACAGCGTTCTGAGGAAGAGCTGTGACGAACATAGCCTTCTCGCCGAAGATAGAAAGGGATACAGCGACGTTTGCCTCTCCACCGCCGAATGTAGCCTCAAGCTCCGGTGTCTGGAAAAGGCGATAAAGCTCCTGGCTCCTGAGACGGAGCATAATTTCTCCAAATGTTACATATTTATTTGACATACAACAACCTCCATGGGTATGACCATAATCATTGTATGGGGTAATCAAGCAATAGTCAAGTTTTTATGAAACAGTGTTTCACTTTTGTGAAAACCTATGATACAATGTAATTGATTAGATAGAATTCTTGAAAAAGGAGAATCATAGAAAATGACAAAAGACGAACTTCTCAACACCCTGCATGACATCGGGCTTGTACCTGTCGTAAAGATCGACGACGCTGCTAAGGCAGTGCCTCTGGCAAAGGCTCTCATCGATGGAGGACTCCCATGCGCAGAGATCACATTCAGGACAGCAGCTGCAGAGGAAGCAATCAGGAACGTCACAAAGGCTTATCCTGACATGATCGTCGGAGCTGGTACGGTAATCAATCCTGAGCTTGCGAAGAAGGCTGTCGCAGCTGGTGCGAAATTCATCGTTTCCGCTGGTCTCAATCCTGAGACTGTCAAGTGGTGCAATGAGAACGATATCCCATGCGTTCCAGGCGTATGCACACCATCAGAGATCGAGCAGGGACTTGCTCTCGGGCTCACGACTCTCAAGTTCTTCCCAGCTGAGGCTTCGGGCGGAGTAGGAATGCTCAAGAACTTCGCAGGTCCTTTCCCTCAGGTCAGGTTCATGACAACAGGCGGCATCAGCGCAGCAAACCTCGCAGATTACGCAAAGACACCTAACGTGCTTGCTATCGGAGGATCCTGGATGGTAAAGCCAGAGCTCATCGAGAGCGAGAACTGGGACGAGATCAAGAGGCTCTGCGAGGAGGCTGTCGTAAAGCTCCAGGGTCTTTCATTCGCCCACCTCGGAGTGAATCTCCCTGATGCAGACGCAGCAGAGTGCGTTGCAGGCGAGTTCGCAAAGCTCGGCATGGATATCAACAGAGGAAACAGCTCAATCTTCATGAACAAGGACATCGAGGTCATGAAGAAGCAGGGTCTTGGAAAGAACGGACACATCGGATACAAGTGCTTCGATGTCGAAAGAACTCTCTACTTCCTTGCAAAGAAGGGCTTCACTGTGAACGAGAGCACAATCGCAAGGGATGCCAAGGGCAAGATCAAGGTCTGCTACCTCAATGAGGAAATCGGCGGATTCGCAATCCATCTTGTGAAATAAGACCATCATGAAAAGAAGGAAGGCCGTCGGAAGACGGCCTTTCCTTATTCAGCATGGAATCATCAGAATGTGATCTTCTTGTCCTTCGAGAATACCAAGAAGATCACAAGCGTTATGACAGTCATGGCTATGAGGATCGTAGCCATCGCCGCTGCGATTCCATAGTTGCCCCTGGATACGTATGCATATATCCGGATAGTAAGCGTCGTTGTCCTGTAGTTGTAGAGGATGACGCCTGACGAGAGCTATGTTATGATCGCGATCCAGCTCAGGAGCGCTCCGAGAGAACGAATTCGGCAACCTTCCTCTCCGACTTGGTAAGCTCAGGGAGCATGGAGCTTATCAGATTGAATACATTGCTTATTCCTGTATCGTCGAATCCGCCCATGGAGAAATTCTGATTACTCTCCTTTCGTGCTTTCAGCATCATCTTTCCAGAGGCCCTGCTGGGTCCTGTAAAGGCCGTAGTAGAAGCCACGAAGCTTCAGAAGCTCGTCATGGCTTCCCTTCTCCACGATCCTCCCGTTGTCTATCACCAGAATCAGGTCGGAGTCCCTGATGGTCGGAAGCCTATGGGCTATTATGAAGGAGGTCCTTCCCATCGAAAGCTTGAGGACAGAATCCCTGATCCTCTTCTCGGTAAGCGTATCGACATTGCTCGTAGCCTCATCGAGGATCATCAGAGGCGCTTTGGCAAGGAATGCCCTCGAGATCGTCACGAGCTGCCTCTCTCCCTGCGAGAGCTCGCTTCCCGAGGACTCCAGCACTGTCTGGTACCTATCAGGGAGCCTGTTTATGAAATCAGAAGCGCCTGCCTCCTCAGCAGCCCTCTCTATGTCGTCAATCCCCGCATCGCTCTTCCCATATGCTATATTCGCGGCTACAGTGTCGGCAAAGAGGGCCGAGTCCTGCAGAACAGCAGAGAATGCATGCCTTAGGGACTTGAGGGAATACTCCCTTATATCATGGCCATCGATGCTGATAGAGCCCTCGCTCACGTCATAGAACCTCGTTAGGAGGCTCACTATCGTGGTCTTACCCGAGCCCGTAGGGCCTACGAGAGCGACCTTGGTGCCTTGCTTTATGTCTATGCTTATATCATCAAGCACCTTCTTGCCATTGCCGTATCCGAATGATACATGCGAGAAGACTATATCGCCCTTGATGGAGGAAGCATCGAGCTTACCCTCATCCTTCTCCTCTTCCTCATCGATGATCTCGAACACCCTCTCAGCGCCTGCAAGGGCTGTCTGGAAGTTGTTGAAGACATTCGCGATCTCGACAAAGGGCCTGGTGAACTGCCTGACATAGAGAAGGAAGCTTGTAATGAGACCGATTGATGCGATGATGCCCTTCACATACAAAACCCCGCTGAGGACTGCGATCGCAACATAGGAGAGGTTGTTGATCACGTTCATCAGAGGCATCAGGAGCCCTGACCAGATCAGGGCCTTGGTGGAGATATAGCATAGCTCCTCGTTCTCCTTCCCGAATTCGCTGACCATATCACTCTCCCTGGAGAAGGCCTTGACCTCCCTCATCGCTGAGACGCTCTCCTCGACCTGTCCGCTCAGAGCCGCGAAGGCCGCCTGCCTCTGGTAGTAGAACTTCCTGGTCTTTCCTGTCACGAGCTTCGTGAGTATGAGAATGAGAAGGACAGTGAAGAGCGTCACGAGTGAGAGCAGAGGGGATAGAGTGACCATCATCAGGAACACTCCTGCAATCGTGAATGCATAGGATAGAAGGAGGCTCAGGGAATTCGAGAGCGTCGTGCTGATGCTGTCTATATCGTTCGTGAGCCTGCTCATCAGCGTTCCATGCTGATTCCTGTCGAAGAACGAAAGCGGAAGCTTCAGCATCTTGGAAAAGAGCACCTTCCTTATGTGGTTTATGATCCTCTGCCCGAAGCTTGCGAGCATGACCTGCTGGATAAGGCGCGACAGGTAATCGGATGCATAGACTCCCATCAGGCATAGAAGCATCAGGGTTATCGCATTGCCATGGCTTATCTCTGTTATGATCCTTCCCGTGAGATACGGCGAGAGTATTGCTGACAATGACGAGACAAGGGACATCGCAAGGATCCATACCAGGCCCTTGCGCTGGCCATCCGTTATCCTCCAGAGCCTTCCGATGACGCCCTTCATGTTCTTCGGCTTCACGTAGATGCCCCTGTTCTGCCTTGAGATGCCGTTGAGGTCCTTAGGAGGTATTGCGCTCATCGATCGCCTCCTACCTGCGAAAGGTATATCTGGTTATAGAGATCGCATGAATCGAG
>JAXFQZ010000021.1:0-2582 GCA_034178685.1 Candidatus Ornithospirochaeta sp.
GTGGAGGCAAGGAACCCAGGGCTGGAGGAGATTCCGGGGGAAGGGCTGTCATCAGCAGGCGGAATAAGGCTTCTGGATATCATAAGCTCGGATCCGGTGTTCTATCTAGGCGAGAGGCATTACAGGGAGAAGGGAATAGACCTTGGCTTTCTTGCAAAGGTCCTCGATTCCTCGATGCGCCTCCATGTACAGGCCCATCCGACTGCATCCTTTGCGCGTGAGCACCTTTGCTCAAGGTACGGCAAGCTGGAGTGCTACTACATCCTTGGAAAGAAGGATGGCTACATAAGGCTCGGCTTCCAGCATAATCCCGGACGGGAGGAGTGGAAGAGGATCATCGAGGAGCAGGACATAGAGGCAATGGACCGGTGCTTTGAGAAAATACCTGTCCACCCAGGTGAGGTCTGGTACATACCTGGTGCTGTCCCTCACGCAATCGGAGAGGATATCACGATGATAGAGATCATGGAGCCTTCGGACCTGGTTGTCAGATGCGAGTTCGAGCGCTTAGGCATAGTCGTCCCGCCGGAGGCAAGGTTCATGGGACGTGGCCTTGATTTCTGCCTCGATATCTTCAGATACGAAGAGGAGAGCGTAGAGCAAGTCACCAAGTGCTATAGGATTGAAAGGAAGCTCATAAGCGAGACGTCGGAAGGAAGTGTCGAATGCCTTGTCGGACCTGAAATAGCAAGCACGTTCAGGGTGCTTCTCTGCACACTCGATGGCGAGATGGAAATAAAGGGAGGAGACAGCAGGGTGCTTATTGATGTGGAGGGCACTATCAGCGCTTCATACTCAGAAGATGACAGCGTGGATCTCTCGCTCTGGGAGAGCGCATTCTCAGCATATTCCGAAGAGCCCATGACAGTCAGAGGCAAGGGATCGCTTCTGATAGTCGAGAGCGTTATCCTCTAGACTATAAAAATATATCCTATTCCGTATTTCCTTTTTACTGTCTCTCGTATTATACTCAGTTCAGGCAATTGCCTGATAGGAGAAAAGATATGAAGAAATGGGTATGTCCGGTTTGTGGATATGTTTATGAGGGTGATGAGCCACCAGTAGCCTGCCCACAGTGCAAGGTTCCAGGCAGCAGATTCACAGAGCAGAAGGCTGAGATGACATGGGCTGCAGAGCATGTTGTAGGTGTTGGCAAGGTGTTCGGTTCCGATGTTCCTGAGGAAGTGAAGAAGGAAATCATCGATGGCCTCAATGCTAACTTTATGGGTGAGTGCACAGAAGTAGGTATGTATCTTGCAATGGCTAGAGTCGCTCACAGGGAAGGATATCCTGAGATCGGCCTCTACTGGGAGAAGGCAGCTCACGAGGAAGCAGAGCACGCTGCTAAGTTCGCAGAGCTTCTCGGCGATGTTGTCACAACAAGCACAAAGAAGAACCTCGAGATGAGAGTTGAAGCTGAGAACGGCGCTACAAAGGGCAAGTTCGAGCTCGCAAAGCTTGCTAAGCAGTACAACCTCGATGCAATCCATGACACAGTCCATGAGATGGCTAGGGATGAGGCTAGGCACGGCAAGGCTTTCGCTGGTCTCCTCGAGAGATACTTCGGTAAATAATCATTCAGGTGATTATCCGGACTCCATGGTTTCCATGGAGTTTTTTCTTTTCCGATGTTGTTCTTTGTCGGTAATTGAACGATAATAGAGCCAACAGAATACGGAGGTACATTCCAATGGCAAATGAATTCATAGTCGAGACAAGCGCAAGGCATGTCCATGTAACACAGGAAACACTCGAAAAGCTTTTCGGAGAAGGATATCAGCTCACACCGAAGAAGGAGCTCTCGCAGCCAGGACAGTATGCTTCCAATGAGAGAGTCACTGTAGTAGGACCTAAGAAGGAGCTTGCTAACGTATCCATCCTCGGACCATGCAGGAAGCTGAATCAGGTTGAGCTTTCAGCAACAGATGCTCGCAGCATCGGAATCGCAGCTCCTATCCGCGAGAGCGGCGATGTAGCAGGATCCGGAGCATGCAAGCTCGTAGGTCCAGCAGGTGAGGTTGAGCTCTCAGAGGGCGTTATCGTTGCTAAGAGGCACATCCACATGACAGAGAAGGATGCTGCTGACTTCGGCGTTACGAACGGCGAGCTTGTAAATGTCCTTATCGAGAACGAGAACGGAAGGAAGACAATCTACGGCGATACAGTCGTACGTGTTTCCAATAGCTATGCTCTTGCAATGCACGTTGATACAGATGAGTCAAATGCAGCAGCTTGCGCAAAGGTGCAGATGGGAAAGATCGTAAGGTAATCCCTTGCTTCTCTTGGCTAAGCCTCGGTGATCCGGGGCTTTTTGTATGCCTCTATGCCTTGGAAACAGCTGTAGAAATGCGCGATAAGTCCGCGAAATGTGGCAAAAAAAGATAGATTTCGCGGACTTATCGTTGAAATAATACAGGATTGGTTTTAGTATTTATTTGTATGAAAAGCAATAACAGGATAATAGGGCGTGTTGAGGAATGTGAGCGTCTTGATAGATGCATGCGTGCTGATTCTGCACAGCTTATCGTCGTATATGGCAGACGACGCGTAGGTAAGACCTTTCTGATAAACGAGTATTTCGA
>JAXFQZ010000062.1:0-8456 GCA_034178685.1 Candidatus Ornithospirochaeta sp.
CATTCTGGATCTTATCGCTCTCTGCTGAGGGCGCGAAGGAGGGCATTGCGATGATCTACCGCCTTGTCTTTGCGATGGCAGCAGGCTCATTGTACACTTCATCCTCCACATCCCTTGAGTCGGCTGAGGCAGTGAGGGTCATATTCCATCCCCTATGCTATCTCGGCATTCCTGTAGACCATCTTGCCCAGGTCTTCGCTATAGCGATCCAGTTCGTTCCGGTCCTTTCCGAGGAGAGCCGCAGGATCATAAGGGTGCAGATGGCCCGGGGCGTGGAGGAGAAGAACAGGATAAGGCTCTATGCCGGCATAGTGATTCCTGTGTTCATATCGGCATTCCGCAAGGCAGATGAGCTGGCAATGTCGATGGAGGCAAGGGGATACAGCGTCGACCAGAGAAGAAGCATAGAGCTGAGGATAAGCGCATACGATGCAGTGCTTGCAATAGGCACTCTATTGATAACAATAATGTTCTGGAGGTTTAAATGAACAGTATCAGGAAATCGATTGCTACAGCTTTGATGATCGCACTATGCGTAGTGCTGCCGATGGCATTCCATGCTATTCCGAACGGAGGGACTCTCTTCTCGCCGATGCACCTTCCAGTGCTGATCGCAGGAATAATCGCAGGTCCTCTCTATGGGCTTTTCTGCGGAATCGCAGGCCCTGTGCTCTCATTCCTGATTACAGGGATGCCAGGTGCTGCATACCTGCCTGTCATGATGATCGAGCTCGGGATCTACGGCTTGGTGACAGGATTGATGATGCGCTTAGTGAAGACAGGGAAGACGATTGCCGATCTGTACATAAGCCTTGTTGCCGCAATGCTCTCGGGAAGGATCATCACTGGTATCTGCAGGGCCCTTATATTCGCAAAGGGCAAGTACTCGGTCGCAGCATGGGCTGCAGGCTACTTCGTATCCTGCTGGCCTGCCATAGTCATCCAGCTGATTCTCATCCCGATGCTCTATCTTGCACTTGAGAAAGCAGGCCTCGCTGAGAGAAGATACAAAAACTAGGATGTATATAAGAGAGAGCAGGAAGATCCATCCTTCATACACTATGCAGGATGCGGTCAAGCAGGTTTACCAGAGCGTGTTCCTATCGGAGCACGCTCTCTCAGGAGAAGCAGAGAGGCTCTTCATGGAGGAGTATGATTCCATAGAGCCTTCCTCTCTGCCTCTGTATGAGAGGATAGGCAAGGATGCATACAGGATCGATATGCGCGCATGGAAGGCCCTTGGACTGAAGCCCGAGTGGCTCTTCAGGCTTTTCCTCCTATCCTCGAAGGAATCCAATGGAAGCGTTGGCGATTTCATCAAGGCCCTGAGGGAAGCCGATACAGGCTTCGAGGGCTGGAATGGGTACGTCGAGAGCTATCTTGAGGGCGGTGTAAGGGCTGTGCACCATAGCGCTCAGTACAGGGATAGGGAGAATCCACACTACAGGGTAGTGGGAAAGACGGCCTTCAGCCTGGTCGATATCCTTTCCATGATAGGACGGAGGGATAGGTGCACTATCGCAATAGACGGTCCTGCCGCCTCTGGCAAGACAACGCTTGCATCAGCTCTTTCCTTCGTCCTTGATGCAGATGCGATCCACATGGATGACTTCTTCCTTCCTCCGGAGATTAGGACCGAGGAGAGGCTCAGCGAGAAGGGCGGGAATGTGCACTACGAGAGGTTCATGGAGGAGGTGATCCCCTTCCTTGGCTCCTCATTGTCCTTTTCCTACCGCATATTCGACTGCAGCCTCATGGACTACAATGGCGCAAGAACGATCAGGGGCAATGGAATCAATGTGATAGAGGGCTCATACAGCTGCCATCCCAGGTTCAGGGAGAGCATTGATATAAAGGTGTTCCTGAAGATCGATAGGCAGCTGCAGCTTGAGCGTATCGCAGAGCGCGATGGGAAGGAGGCTCTCAGGGCCTTCGTGGAGAGGTGGATTCCCTATGAGAACGCATACTTCGAGGAGTATTCGATCGAAAGCTCTGCTGATATAGTAAAGCCTGCAAGCGTGTGATCCCCGGGCTCCTTAATCCCTGCTACTTTCGTATTTTCCGCTAAGATGGTAGAATCCAGGTATGTTGGATATATATAAATACGGCGATGATGTGCTCCGCGAAGGATGCACGGAGGTTAAGAGATTCGATTCAGCTCTCAGGATGCTCGCAGATGCGATGATCGAGACTATGCATGAGGCGGACGGGGTAGGGCTTGCAGGCCCCCAGGTAGGAGTATCGGAGAAGATCTTCGTAGCCCATGTCCCCAATGGCGAGCCGATCGTATTCGTGAACCCTAGCATCGTGGAGACAAGCATAGAGACAGGACCCTATGAGGAGGGCTGCCTCTCTGTCCCTGGCGTCTATCATAGCGTGATCAGACCCCTCAGGGTGACTGTGCAGGCCCAGGATGTGGATGGAAAGCCATTCACGATGAAGGCCGATGGGCTTCTCGCAAGGGTCATACAGCATGAGAACGACCACCTTTACGGCACTCTCTTCATCGACCACCTCGATGAAGGCGAGAAGGAGAAGATGGTAAGGCTCTATCAGAAGAAGAACGGAATCAAGAGAAGCAAGAGGAAGTGATATGAGGATCCTCTACGCAGCAACAGGAGAGATAGCAGTGCCTCTTCTAGAGGCCCTTTATAAGGAGGGCCTTGTCTCTGCTGTGCTCACAGCCCCGGATGCTCCCGGAAAGAGGGGAAAGGGGCTTATCCCGACACCTGTCAAGGTCAAGGCGATGGAGCTCGGCTTAGAGGTGTACCAGCCTGAGACAATAAGGAGCGAGGCAAGGAAGAGGATAAGGGAAGCAGGAGCGGATACCCTTCTCTCATTCTGCTACGGCAGGATCTTCGGCCCTATGTTCCTCTCGATGTTCTCCGAGTGCTATAACGTCCATCCATCCCTTCTTCCGCGCCATAGGGGATGCTCCCCTATATTCGAAGCGATAAGGCAGGGCGACAGGGAGAGCGGCATAACGCTTCAGAGAATAGCCCTCAAGGTAGATGAAGGCGATATAATAGCGCAGCATAGCTTCCCTCTCGATGGCACAGAGACAGAGGAAAGCCTCTCCCGGATGGTTGCAGGCCTTGTTCCTTCGGTAGTCATCCCAGCGCTCCTTTCTCAGAGGATCCCAAGGCCGCAGGAAGGGGAAGCTACGTATACAGGCTTTGTCAGCAAGGATGATGGCAGGATCGATTTCTCGCTCCCTGCTTCCGCGATCCATGCCCAGATCAGGGCATGCTATCCATGGCCTAAGGCATATGCGATGCTCTCAGGCGAGAAGATATCGCTTACTGGGGTCCATGGCTCTGCCTTCGACTCCTTCGAACCATGCACTGAGGCACCTGGCACGATTGTGGCCCTTGATAGGAAGAAGGGCCTCAAGGTAGCTACAGGCTCAGGATACATATACATAAGCCGCATCCTTCCTCCTATGAAGAAGGAGATGGATGCTGTTTCCTTCTGCAATGGACGCAAGAACGTCATAGGATCTGTTCTGGAGGGATGATGTCAAGGCATCTTAAGGCAATCTCTTTATCCATTCTGCTTTTCCTCTTCGCTCTATCAAGCCTCCTTGCCCGCCCTAAGCTGGCGCTGGTGCTTTCAGGAGGAGGCGCAAAGGGCATTGCCGAGATCCCAGTGATTCAGGAGCTTGACAGAAGGGGCATAGTTCCTGATATGGTCCTCGGCACGAGCATGGGAGCGCTGATCGGCGCCTTCTATGCATCGGGATATTCAGGGGATGAGATCGCCAGGATCGTGGAGGAGAATGACATAATGGGCTATTTCCTCCATATCTACGGCACTGAGGAGACAAACGAAATCAAGTCCCCTGAGTCCCTTATAGATGAGAACTTCCTCTCGGTGAAGTTCGGCGATGACGGGATCGGAGGCAACAATGGGCTGATCGATGACCAGTACATCGCAGGATTCCTGAGAAAGTACCTTGCGAAGGTCATGAACGTGGATGATTTCGATGATCTCTCTATTCCTTTCAGGTGCGTCGGCACAGATATAACAAACGGAAGGAAGGTCGTCTTCTCCTCCGGCTCCATCTTCCAGGCTATCCGCTCCTCTATGTCGCTTCCGATAATCTTCTCTCCTGTCGAGATCGAGAAGGATGTCTATGTGATGGATGGAGGAATGGAGGATAACCTCCCTATTCTCCTGGCACGTGAGCTTGGTGCTGATTACGTGCTTGCTGTCGATGTAAGCGATGCAAAGGGGCTCTATTCCGATTCGCAGAACGATGTCTCTACGCTCTCAGGCACCTTCAATGAGTTCACTGACTACCTCACTCGCCCAAATGCGGCCGCGCAGTACGACTATGCCGACTGGATCCTGGTCCCCGATGTATCGAGATTCTCGACTGTCGGCTTCGGCGATACGGAGAATATCCTCGAGGAGGGAAGGGCAGTAGTCGAGGAGAACATGGATTTCTTCGATGAGATCGAGAGCCTTCTCGGTGGCGTGAACAATATCGAGTACCTTTCGTACAAGGATAGAAAGGCGACTACGATAGGCCGGATCGTCTCCGGGAATCTTGATGAATACGACTCGAAGTTCAGCCAGTTCATCGGAAGGAGCATGGATCCCTACACCATGGGCGAGTTCGAGGATGCGCTTGCTGAGATCAAGAGGCATGAGAGGCTGAAGTCCATAGGATACAGGATCGAGGGCGATACGATCTATCTTGAAGCATCGCTGCCATCCTCCCTTCCAGGAAGGGTCACTATAGGAGGAGGCGGAATGGTCGGAGTCAAGAACGATGGCTTCGGATCATACCTTGCATTCAACCCCTCTGTCTCGATAGGCATGAAGATATCGCTTTCTCCGCAGGCTGTCCTTGCCGCAGGTGTCAATGTCTCGGACTCGGTCTCCCTTGAGGTAGGGTATTCCTATCCTTTCCTGAAGTATGCTGAGTTCTTCGTATGCGGAAAGACAAGCTACGGGGAGCTTTCGAATATCTCGATCTCAACTAGGCGCGGATACACAGCCAGGAATGACTTCTCAGCCTCCCTCTATACGGGGCTCGCATACATGAAGGGCGACTACTTCAGGACAGAGTGCTCCCTGGGCTTTGCATACACGCATCTTGCCTCGATCAGGAATCCCATAGATGGCACGGCTGTGCTCACAGCCCTCGATGACTGGTATCCGTATATGAGCGCATCGGTTGTATACGATACGCTGAATGAGAAGCTCTCGAAGGACAACGGCATCGATTTCTCGGCTATCCTGAGCCTTGGAATGGATCCATCCCGGCCTTCATTCTCGTATTCATTCGTAAGCGTGCTCGATATGGTCCTGAGCCCCGATGACAACTTCAAGTTCATACTCTCGGCTGAGGCATCGACGATCAGGCGGAACAAGGACCTTGCTGTCAGCTACAGAAGCACGAAGTGCGGCCTGATCTCACCTGACTATCTCTATGCGATGGCAGGAATGAGGTTCATGCTTCCCGCATCCTTCTTCATAGATGCAGGCTTCTTCATAGAGGGCTTTACGATGGGTGACAATGACAGGAATATATGGACGTATGTCCCAAGCCTTGTGCCGTTTGCTTCAATGGATGAGATGGATCTGGGCGCGATGCTCTCAGCAAGCCTCAATCTGGATATCGGGAGAATAACAGCAGAGCTCTATGTCTCTTCGAACCCTCGTGTCTCCTTTATGATCGGGATCAGATGATGTACACGAGATGGAACACATACACTTCCTTCCTGAAGGCACGGTATGGCTCAAGCGTCTACCGCATCGGGGTCGATGGGGGCTTCTCCTGCCCTAACAGGATGAAGGACAGGAGCGGAGGATGCGCATTCTGCGATGGGACAGGAGCCATCGCTGCGTACCAGAGGTCGCTTGAGAGCTCATTCACGCGCTCAAGCCTATTCGATAGCTTTGTATCATCCTCTGTGATCCAGCGCAGCGATAGCATAAGGTCCCAGATCGAGAAGGGAAGGGAATTCCTGGTAAAGCGCTACAAGGCTGAGAAGTTCCTGCTGTACTTCCAGTCGTGGACCAACACATACGACAGCGTGGAGAACCTGAAGAGGATATATGATGCGGCGCTCTCTGCGATGCCGTTTGCAGGCCTTGTGGTATCAACACGGCCTGATTCGGTCCCGGAGCCTGTCCTCCGTCTTCTAGAGGACTACAGGAAGGACATAGATGTCTATCTGGAGCTAGGGCTCCAGAGCTCCAATGACAGCACCCTCAGGAGGATAGGGAGGGGACACGATGCCGCGTGCTACCTCGATGCTGCAGAGCGCTGCCATAGCCATGGCCTTGAGATATCGACACACGTTATCCTCGGCCTCCCCGGAGAGAGCCGGGATGACTTCATCAGCACCATAAGGACTGTGAACAGGGCACGCTCAGAGGCGATAAAGATCCATAATCTCCATGTCGCAGGCGGAACTAGGCTGTATAATGATTATCTGGAAGGGCTTTTCACTGTCTCATCGGAGGCAAGGCACCTCGAGAATACTGAAATGGCACTGAGGCATCTGGATCCTGGAATCGTAGTGCAGCGCCTGGTATGCGACACTCCGATGCATAGGCTGGCTGCCCCGAGGCACTTCCCTGACAAATCCCTATTCCTGTCGCATCTGCAGCAGAGGATGGAGAAGAACGGAACAATGCAAGGAGATCTGTACATTGAAGCTTGAGAAACTTATAGAGGATGCGCTTTACAAGGCGATAAGGATCCTTCCGGAGGAGGTCGAGAAAGCAATCTCCAAGGCCTCAGGAACGGAGAGCGGCGAGTATGCGCGATATGCATTCGAAGCGATCGGGGAGAATATAGAGAAGGCGCGTGAGCTCGATCTTCCGCTATGCCAGGATACCGGCATGTTCTGGGCCCTATGCCGCATAGGGCGTGAGAGCAGGGTATCCCTTCCTGTCCTTGAGAAGGCAATCGTCAAGGGAGCGGGGAATGCCGCCAAGAACGGCTTTTACAGGAAGAGCGTTGTCAGCGATCCTGTGTATGAGAGGACCAACACGAAGACGAATCTTCCCGCAGTGGTCAATTACGAGCTCCAGGATGGGAAGGATATAGACCTTTACTTCCTTCTGAAGGGCTTCGGATCCGAGAACTGCTCATCTGTGAGGATGCTCAATCCCACAGCAGGCGAGGATGGAGTCGTCGAGGCGGTTGCTGACATAATGAGGAAGGCAGGAGGAAAGCCATGCCCTCCTGTGTTCCTTGGAGTCGGGATCGGCGGAACTATGGACAGGGCGGCGCTTCTTTCGAAGAAGGCCTTCTTCATGAGCGATGGAAGCAGGAGGATGAAGGCGCTCTCGGAAAGGATCAGGAACGAGGTCAATGGGCTTGGAATAGGCGCAATGGGCCTCGGTGGGGATAATACATGCCTTAGCGTCAGCATCCTCTCTGAGCCTACTCATATTGCTGGTCTTCCTGTAGCTGTTACAGTGAACTGCTGGGCAGACAGGATGGCGCATATAGTGATCAAGGGAGGCTATGATGAGGAGATTTCTTAACGTCCCATATGATGAGGAAGAGCTTCTCTCGCTGGAAGCGGGGGACCAGGTATTCATAACAGGAACAGTATATGTAGGCCGCGATCAGGTCCATAAGAGGCTCTATGATGCGATACTGAAGGGTGATGAGATTCCGTTTCAGTTCAAGGGCAATGCAATCTACTACATGGGGCCATCGCCTGCGCCTGATGGCTTTGCGATAGGGGCCGCAGGCCCGACTACAAGCATGAGGATGGACCCATTCACGCCTTTATTGATGGAGAAGGGACTCAGGCTTGTGATAGGCAAGGGACCTAGGAAGCAGGAGGTGGCAGAGGCTATAAGGAAGCATAAGGGCGTATACCTTGTTGCCTATGGCGGATGCGGGGCATTATATTCATCGAAGATAGCTTCATCTGAAGTCGTTGCATTCCCGGAGCTTGGGCCTGAGGCGCTGCTCAGGCTGGAAGTGAAGGATTTCCCTGCCTTCTGCATGATAGACAGCAGCGGAAAGAGCGCTATCTGATAGGAGTATGAGATGAGACGTCTATTTCCTCTGCTGCTTGCGATCCTCTTTCTCTTCTCTTCATGCGCCAATGGCAATGGAGGTGAGGAAACCCGGAATGGGCAGAGGCTTCCGAAGCCTTCGGATTCCGATGATCTCTTCAGCTATGCATTCGGGTACATGTTCGCATCCTCTGCATCGGCCTATGGCTCTGCAGTCAGCTATGACTATCTAATCCAGGGAATAATGGACTACAGCGAGGGCAGGCAGGAGTTCACGAAGGATGAGATGAACTACATACTCTCATCCTTCCTGCAGCAGCTGGATGAGGAGAGGACGAAGGAGAAGGCGCTTGCCGCTTCCAAGAACCTTGCAGAGGCAGAGAGCTTCCTTGCTGCCAATAAGGGCAGGAGGGGAGTCGGGACCACAGTCTCCGGATTGCAGTACGAGGTCCTCAGGA
>JAXFQZ010000107.1:0-2191 GCA_034178685.1 Candidatus Ornithospirochaeta sp.
TTGCCTTTGGATCGAAGTCCATCCTTACCTTCTTGAGAAGCTTGGCTGTATCCTCATACATCTTGGCATGGTCGATCATCGGGATGAATCCAAGCCCTTTCTTCATAGGGTAGCGGCCGAGGAAGATATTCTCTCCGATTGTCCTTGCAGGAATGGGCTGAAGCTCCTGATGGACCATGGCTATTCCTTTCTCAAGGGCGTCCATAGGATCCGTGATGGTGGCTTTCTTGCCATCAAGCAGAAGCTCTCCTTCATCCATCTTATAAATTCCGAACATGCACTTCATCAGGGTGGACTTACCAGCTCCGTTCTCACCCATCAGAGCATGTACCTTGCCCGGCCTGAGGCATAGCTCGGCATGGTCGAGTGCCTTTACTCCGGGAAAGGACTTGCATACACCGTGCATCTCCAGCAGATACTCTGACATGCAAAACCTCCTTTTTGTGTCTATCTCTGTATTTTCACCCCTTAAAAATACAGCGATAGATACGTAAAAGCGGGCGAAATGAATCACCCGCTTTTCCTGATCGAATCCTTGGATTATCTGACCATTACGTAGTCAACCCAGTAGTAGTTCTTGATTTCGTTGCCATTGAGAAGCTCAACTGCTACGTCAACTGCTGCATGGGACTGTCCGACGTGGTCGTTGAGGACTGTACCTGTCATCTCGCCCTTCTTGACCATTTCCTGGCACTCAACAAGAGCGTCGACGCCTACGAGGTAGATGTCCTTGCCTACTGTCCTGCCAGCTGCTGTGATAGCTGCTGCAGCGCCAAGAGCCATAGCGTCGTTGTTGCAGAATACGACTTCGACCTTCTTGCCATATTTTGCAAGAGCGTTAGCTGTGATCTCCTGTCCCTTTGCGAGAGCCCAGTTGCCGACCTGGTCGTCGAGGCACTCTACTGCGATTCCGTTGTCCTTCAGGTACTTGATTGAATACTCTGTCCTGTACTGGGCATCGATGTTCTCAGGGTCGCCTTCAACCATGATGTAGGAAACCTTTCCGTCTCCGTTGATGTCGCCATGATCTGCAAGCTCTGCGATGATCCTGCCCTGGAAGGAACCTGACTGGCGTGCATCTGCGCCGACGTAGCATACCTTAGGATTGGATGTGATTCCCTCGAATGCCTCATCGAGCGTGTTTCCGTTCTTGTCATATGCAAGAGGCTCTCTGTTGATGAGTACGAGTGGGATGTCTGCAGCTACGATCTTGTCGATGAGAACGTCAGCGCTTGATGTCTGGACGAGGTTGAGGATGATTACGTCCATTCCCTGAGTGATGAAGTTGTCGACCTGGTTGGACTGCTCGCCCATGTCGTTCTTTCCGTCAGCCATTGTGACTGCATACTTCACTGTATCGGTCTCAAGGGACTTGAAATAGCTGATGATCTCGTTTCTGTAGAGAGTCATGAAGTTGTCGTCGAATGTATAGATGCCGACACCGACCTTGTAAGTCTTTACGCCTGATGACTCAGCTGTGCCATTTGCGAATACTGCTGTAAGCGCAACAGCAGCAATCAGAAAAATTGCCAATACCTTTTTCATAGTATTCTCCTTTTGTGTTTATGTAATTCAATCGTAACGTCATTATTCGAAAAGTAAAGTCAAAACTTGATTAAAAAAGTCCATGAATCGAGATAAACCGCAGTTTACCTATCATTTTGTAGAGAAAATCTGACATGCGGCGACAAAAAAAGGCAGACCCCTGGAAAGAGGTCTGCCAATGGGGCTGAAGGGCTGTTCAGAGCTGAGGGCCAGCTGCGACCAGCGCCTTTCCCTTCTCGTTTCCTTCGTATTTCGCGAAGTTCCTGATGAACCTTGAAGCAAGGTCCTTTGCCTTCCCATCCCAGATCAATGGATCGGAGTAGGTATCCCTTGGATCCAGGATAGCAGTATCGACGCCTGCAAGGACGGTAGGGATCTCGAAGTTGAAGTACGGGATCTTCTTCGTCGGGGAGGAGAGGATGCTTCCGTTCAGGATCGCATCGATGATTCCCCTTGTGTCCCTGATCGAGATCCTCTTTCCGCTTCCGTTCCATCCTGTATTCACAAGATAGGCCTTTGCACCGCTTCTCTCCATCTTCTTCACAAGCTCCTCTGCGTACTTGGTTGGATGGAGCTCCAGGAATGCCTGTCCGAAGCATGCGCTGAAGGTAGGAGTAGGCTCAGTTATTCCTCTCTCAGTCCCAGC
>JAXFQZ010000114.1:0-12101 GCA_034178685.1 Candidatus Ornithospirochaeta sp.
AGAGCAGGTCGCGGGTTCGATTCCCATCTTTGGCTGTCTGACTGGCAATATTCCAGATAAATCCAAAAAGGTCCGTTCAGGGCCTTTTTTCATGAGCTATGGCAATCCCGCTGCCAATGATTGCTTTCTGACCAGGAATGGTACTGCTATATGCTTCAGTATTGCTATCGATTGATCTTCCGGCTTTCTTTGGTTTTCTGGCAATATAGGCATTGATTAGAATGCATGATAAATAATACGCAAATTCCGTGAATCTCTTCATGAATTTGGAAAACTGAGGTTTTCATTATTGATTATTTCTTCGAATGCTTCATAATTCTCCATATGAAAAAAACACTTATTATATTCATTATTGCAGTCTTTGCTCTTGCTCCTGCTTTCTCCGTGGAAGGAAACAGGACTACTCTGTCCATCGGTGAAGCCATGGCAGTGACAGAAATCGGCGTATCCCATAATTTCGGGTGTGCTGATGTCGGAGTGGAATTCCTGGTTGGTTTCCCTAACATGTTTATCTCTGCTTTGATCGAGAATCCTTCTGGAATCGGTGATAATCTCATGCGCTGTCTTCTAATGATGAACGGTATTGAGATTTATTCAGACTTCGATGTAATCAGCAATCCCAGGCATGATCTCAATCTGGGAATAGGCGTTCAGGCATTGTATCAAGGAGAAAGCAAGTCGGTCCTGATAAGCAGCAATGTAAGACTCGGCTATACATACAATTTCAGGAATAATGACGGAATATCATTCGAGACCAGTTTCCCATTCTTCCATGCAGGTTGCGAATTAAGAGATCCCAAAGGAACTTTCGGTTACTCCTTCGCAACCCCGCAATCATCTTATTTCATGGCTCTTGGTTTGAATACAAGGCTCAGCTATAAGATCAGATTCTGATTCCGGTTTTCATTATTCCTTCAGCCTGAGTTCTTTTTTAAAGGGATTCAGGCTATAATTTTCATATGAACTGGTATTCCCCTAGGAAGATTGATACGCTTGTGAAGGAGTGCTCAAAGGAGTACCCTGTGCTTTTGCTGATTGGTACAAGAGGCGCAGGGAAGGGAAGCATAATAGGAAAGGCCTTCCCTCGATTCAGGCAGGTCTCTCTTGAGCTTCCTACAGCTGCATCCCTGGCATCCGATAACCCATCATTGTTCTTATCGATGCATCCATCCCCGCTTGTGATAGATTCCATCGAGGCTTCTCCCGTTCTGCTTGATCATATCGTATCATCATGCCGCGAGAAGGGCAGATGCCGCTATGTCCTTGTTTCGAAATGCTTGGTCGAAGCAGATAGCGAATACGTGAAGACTCTTTATATCGATCCTCTTTCGTATGCTGAGTCATCGTCCAGAAGCCTTGAGGCTTTTCTCCTGAAGGGAGGGTACCCGGAGCTTAAGCACTTCGAGTTCATTGCCAGGGACAGGTTCTTCTCTTCGTTTCTCTCCTCATTCCTTTCCATTGATATAAGGAATGAGAGGAAGGTGTCTTCTCTTCTTGCGTTTGAGCGCCTTATCAGGGAGCTTGCCGCCATATCATCGCAGACAATCGACTACGCCAAGCTCGGCAGGAGGATCGGAGCAAGCATCCCCACAGTCTCATCCTGGGTGTCGATACTGGAGAAGTACAGGCTCATTTCAATCGTGAAGCCCTATCCAAACAGCATAGCAAGAAGCGTGAAGTCCCCTAGGGTATACTTCAATGATACAGGGCTTCTTGTTTATCTTCTTGGAATCGAGAGCACGGAGAGGATGCTTGGCTCGGCATTCCTGCTGCAGATATTCAGGACATTCGTATTCTCTGAGATCAGGAAGAGCATTGATATCGCTTCATCGGATTGCAGTGTCTATTTCTATTCTGAGCATAGCGGGCTCAGCGCTGATTTCATCATCCAGGGCATGGGCGGCGGAGCGATAATCAATGCGCACTGGATGGAGAGAGACGACAATGACAGGTCTGAGCTGGATGAGGTAAGGGAAAAGCTCTCGCTTGATGGCTTTGCGCTATGCTCTGTCACGAGAGCAGAAGAGCGTAAGGAAGCAGATGGCATCACTGTCATCCCAGCCGATCAAATAAGCTCCATGCCACTTGGACTTTGAATGCAATATGGTTATATTATCAGATAGACTGAATAGGAGGTGTTATGGAAGAGATTAAGATTGATTTTGAGCATCTTGATTCCAAGGCAGCTCTTGAACTCACTTTCCTTGATGAATTGTCGAATCAGGCAAGGAAGAGCGGTGTGCTGGTAGGCGTTCCCTGGACAGGGAAGGTGTATGAATACCTTTTCGAGAACTCATCGGAGGATGTGATCGAATCCGTGTTCTCGCTATACCAGAATCCCGATGATTTCGATTTCGATATAGAGTAGGAATATGATTGTACTTGGAATAGAGACAAGCTGCGATGAATGCTCTGCAGCAGTCGTGGAGAATGGCAGGAATATATTATCCAACGTGATAGCGACGCAGATAGAGCTCCATAAGCCCTATCAGGGAGTGGTGCCGGAGCTTGCTTCAAGGCTCCATACGGAGTGGATTGCACAGGTGGTTGAGGCTGCCATAGCGCAGGCGGGGATCTCAAAGGGCGATCTTGATGCTGTTGCTGTAACGTCGCGTCCGGGTCTTCTCGGATCTCTCCTTGTAGGCGTGAACTTCGGAAAGTGCTTTGCATCTGCCCTTGGCATCCCTTTCATAGGAATCGACCATATAAGGGCGCATCTCTATGCTTCCCAGATCGAGAATCCCCTTGAATATCCATATCTTGGGGTTCTCGTATCCGGTGGCCACACTGTTATATGCAAGGTCAGCAGCTATGATAGCGTTGAGGTCCTTGGCACTACCATAGATGATGCGATAGGGGAGGCCTTCGATAAGGTTGCTAAGTTCTATGAGATGGGATTCCCGGGAGGTGTTGTGATCGACAGGCTCTCCAGGAGCGGCAATCCGAATGCATTCCTCTTCCCCGGCCCATCGCTTGATAGGAGCGAGCATCCCTATGATATGAGCTACTCTGGCCTCAAGACAGCAGTGATCAACCAGAAGGATAGATTCAGGGCTGAGGGAGCAGAGGATTCGCTTGAGAATATCGCTGCATCATTCCAGAGGCAGGCTGTAGGCATCCTGATGAGAAGGGTTAAGGCAGCACTGAAGGATACAGGGCTCAGAAGAGTCTCTGCCGGAGGCGGAGTCGCTGCCAACTCGCTTCTCAGATCCGAGCTGAAGTCGCTTGAGAAGAAGGGATATGAGGTGACTTTCCCTTCCCTTAAGCTATGCACGGATAATGGTGCGATGATAGCGGGACTGGCATACAATTACCTATCCGATGGGTACAGGGATGATGACAGTCTCTCTGCCTCAGCTAGGGTGTCTGCATTCAAGAAAAGCTGAAATTCAGTTTTTTTCACATTTTTTTACAATGTGTATTGACACTATGGCTTGGATTTCATAAGATACCTGAGGATTGAGTGATTGGGATGTAGTGTAATGGTAACACTGCAGATTCTGGTTCTGCCTTTGGGGGTTCAAATCCCTCCATCCCAGCTAAGAATGGTCCCTTCGTCTAATGGTTAGGACAGGAGATTCTCAGTCTCTAAATAGCGGTTCGATCCCGCTAGGGACTAAATTGGATGCAGCGTGACAACGCTGCATTTTTTATGACTTTGTAGGAAATTGCAATGATTACAGCTTCAAACATTTCTCTGTCTTATGGAACACAGGTCCTTTTCAAGGAAGTCAACATCAAGTTCACTCCTGGCAACTGCTATGGCATCATCGGCGCAAACGGTGCAGGAAAGTCGACATTCCTCAAGATCCTCTCAGGAGAGATCGAGGCAGATACAGGTGAGATAATCATCACTCCGGGCGAAAGAATGGCTGTTCTCAGACAGGATCACTTCGCATTCAACAAGTACCGCGTTCTCGATACAGTCATCATGGGCTTCCAGAAGCTCTATGACGTGATGAAGGAGCGCGATGCCATCTATGAGAAGGCGGATTTCTCCGAGGAGGATGGAATCAGGGCAGCTGAGCTTGAGGGTGAATTCGCTGAGCTTGGAGGCTGGGAGGCTGAGGCAAATGCCGCTCAGATGCTTGATGGTCTTGGAATCCCCGTCGATCTCCATGAGAAGAGGATGGAGGAGATCGAGGATAACCTCAAGGTCCGCGTCCTTCTTGCACAGGCTCTCTTCGGGAATCCCGATATCCTCCTTCTTGACGAGCCTACCAACCACCTCGATCTCGAGTCGATCCACTGGCTTGAGGATTACCTTGAGGACTTCAATAACACAGTCATCGTCGTATCGCACGATAGGCATTTCCTCAATACTGTCTGCACGCATATCTGCGATATCGACTATGGCAAGATCCAGCTTTATGTCGGAAACTATGATTTCTGGTACATGTCAAGCCAGCTTGCCGCTAAGCAGATGAAGGATGAGAAGAAGAGAAGGGATGAGAAGATAGCTGAGCTCAAGGAATTCATCCAGCGCTTCAGCTCTAACGTAGCTAAGGCTAAGCAGGCTACCAGCAGGAAGAAGCTTATCGACAAGCTCACTATCGATGATATCAAGCCATCATCAAGAAGATTCCCCTATGTGGCATTCAAGCCGAATAGGGAGATTGGAAAGATCGCGCTTGAGATCCGCAATCTCTCAAAGACCATCGATGGCGTCAAGGTCCTCGATAACCTCACTCTGACTATCAATCCTAATGACAAGGTCGCATTCGTCGGTCCTAACCATTATGCGAAGACAGTTCTATTCCAGATTCTCGCAGGAGAGATGGAACCTGATGAAGGCTCCTATTCATGGGGCGTGACCACATCGCTCTCTTATTTCCCGAAGGACAACAGCAGGATGTTCAAGGAAGACGAGACGATGACCGAGTACCTCCAGCAGTATTCGACTGAGGATGATGACAACTTCGTCAGATCGTTCCTTGGCAGGATGCTCTTCACTGGCGATGAGGCTCTGAAGAAGTGCACTGTGCTCTCCGGAGGAGAGAGGGTCAGGGTTGTGCTTGCGAAGATGATGCTTGAGGGTGCTAACTGCATGATCTTCGATGAGCCTACTTCCCACCTCGATCTCGAGTCGATCCAGGCTCTCAACAATGGCCTTATTGATTTCAAGGGAGTGCTTCTCTTCAATTCTCATGACCATCAGTTCGTAGACTCGATCGCTAACAGGATCATAGAGTTCACTCCAGCAGGCGTGATCGATAAGATGATGGACTTCGATGATTACCTTGTCGATGAAGGCGTCAAGGCCCTCAGGGATAAGGCATACGAGAACGTTAAGGGCGTAGTGCTGCTCTGATGCTTCTGGCTGTAGATATCGGAAATACCAGTATTGTATCTGCGCTGTTCGATGGGGAGAGAATCATCTCCCCATTTCGCATTCAGTCAGATGCGGATCCGATAATGCAATCCTATAGCGATGAGCTATCGGATTATCTTTCCGGATTCTCTGTTGATAGGGCAGTAATCTCATCGGTGGTGCCATGCCTGACTGGGAGAATCAGGGATGCGTTATCCAGTGCATTGGGCCTTGAGCCCCTCATTGTCTCGAAGGATCTAGAGACAGGACTGAGAAAGGCCTCTATTCCCGATGAGCTTGGCAGCGATCTGATATGCAATCTCGCATATGCTCATGCGATAGTACCGGATCGCACTGCCATGGTTGTGGATTTTGGTACAGCTCTGACAATGACAGCCGTGAATGGCAATGGAGAGGTCCTTGGAGCCTCTATTGCCCCTGGGCTGGTTACTGCGATGAATTCGCTATTCGGCGAGACAGCGCAGCTGCCAAGGGTCTCTCTCGAGGTTCCTCGCTCTGCGTTCGGAAGAAACAGCGAGGATGCGATAAGATCCGGAATAATGCTAGGCTATGCGGGCCTTGTCTCCTCAATGATAGAGAGATGCGAGAAGGAAGCAGGAGAGGCTTTCCATGTGATTGCGACAGGAGGGCTCTCGTCTGTCATCGCAAGCCTGATTCCCCGCTTCGATTCGGTGGATATGAACCATACTCTGAAGGGACTCAGGCTGATTGCGGATCTGAACTGAGGTCATTCCTCCCTTATGATCCCATCCTCCATTATGCTTATTTCATTTCCATTGCTGTCGAGCGCTGTCAGCGTCAGGTAATCCGATCCTATAGGAAGGGAAAGCGTTACCATTGAGTCGTTTGCCTTCTCAACAGCATCCTGCCCTACAAGGCTCTCCGGCCTGCATCCTCCTATTGTGATCGAAGTGGATTTCATCCTGTCCCACTGCGGGATTGCGAAATAGCCGATATTCGTTATTCCTGCAATCTCCTCGGTGATCGAGAGCTCTGAGGCAAATGCGGCTGCATTGTCCTGCTTGAGGAAGATGGAGAACAGCTTTCCTGCCTCCTCGTCTGCCTGGAAATCGACTATCCTGCCTTCCTCGAATCTCATGGAGAGATAGCGTATTGCCTTTCCGAAAAGCATTACGGGCTTTGTGATGGTGATGTATCCATTAGCTGACTTCGGGTCTATTGCCCTGAAGATGTCAGGCGATGATATGTTCGGCTTGAACACGCGCCCAGACTTCGTCCTCATCAGGCTGGAAGAGAATATGCTGCCTTCCAGGAATGAGAATTCCAGATCAGTTCCCTCTTCGCTTGTGAGCCTTGCCTTGCCCAGCTTCATGGAGTTGAGCTTCTCAAGCTGGTACTGGATCACGCTCTCGTTCTCGATGCTCGCCTCAAGGTAGTCATCCTCGGCAAGCTCGAGGAAATCCGAGAGAAGGGAAGCGGAAAGCCCTGCGTTTCCTTCCTCATCCAGCGCTCGTCCCCACTCATCTGACGGGAGGGGCGCAGATACGTATGGAATAAGGGGAACATCGGAATGGAGAGGATCTGCTAGAAGCCTGAATGCCTGAAGCTCAGGTGCGCTGTAAGCCCTGTCCTCAACCGCATTGAATGGCCTGTATACGGGAAGGTACAGGAATGCCGTAGGCTTTTTCTCTATCGGGTTGTCCGTAGATGCCTCCTCGGTTATCTCCACCTTTCCGTTCTCCAGGTTCTGTATATAGCTTCCGTTGCCTGTGATGCTCCTTGCCTTTCTCGCTACAAGATGAGCGAATCCTATGTTCTCTTCCTCGGTGTTTATGCTCAGTACATCTCCGCGCCTGAGCTTCAATGCCGAATGTATTATCAGATCGGCATAGCGTTCAAATAGAATGTCCATTGCTTCATTATATTGTTTTTCCGATGCATGGTCACTCCGGGCATGGGATTGCGTAATTTGAAATTATTTACGAAAAGATATTGACACTTTCGCGTCTAATGGGTAAGTTTACATACGTTGATTGCGACTGTGGTATAATGGCTATTACCTCAGCCTTCCAAGCTGAAGATGCGGGTTCGATTCCCGTCGGTCGCTTAGCAAGCTCCTGACCAAGGAGCTTTTTCTATCTACTAGCGACGGAGGTGCCCATATGGGAGAGCGTGGAGAGGTCTTCTCATCTAAACTGATCAAGAATGACCGTACTTATTTCTTCAATGTCAAGGAAAATGTCTATGGAGATCTTTATCTGAATATCGTTGAGTCAAGGCCGACTGATATCGAGGGTAGGTTCCTTAGGCAGTCAGTCATCGTATACCAGGAGGATCTTGGTGAATTCCTTAACCAGTTCCAGAAGTCACTTGATTATATCAAGGTCCATGGAACAAGGAAGCAGAAGAGAGTCAGGATCGGAAAAGAAGAGGAGTGACATCCTCTTCTTTCTTTTTCACATGGAATGTCTTCCTTGCTATTGGCGAGGGGCCATACTGCTCGATTGCCTCTATGTGCTTCCTGGTAGGATATCCCATGTTCCTGCAGTATCCATACTGAGGCCACTTCCTGTCTGCAAGCTTCATCAGCCTGTCTCTCTCGGTCTTTGCGAGGATCGAGGCTGCCATGATCTCGGGAATCTTCTGGTCTCCCTTCACGATTGCCTTGCAAGGTATGTCGATATCGGGTTCCTTATTGCCGTCGACAAGCACTATGTCGATCCTTGCCTTGTTCCTTATCTTCTCATACGATCTCCTCATCGCGAGCATCGATGCCTGGAGTATGTTGATCCTGTCGATTGTCTTATGGCTTACAGAGGTCACTGCCCAGCATACTGCCTTTTCCTTGATCACTGATTCTGCCAGAAGCCGCTCCTTCTCTGTCATCTTCTTGCTGTCGTTGAGGATGTGGAAAGGGAAGTCTGGCGGCAGCACAACGGCAGATGCCACTACTGGTCCTGCAAGAGGTCCCCTTCCTGCTTCATCGCATCCGCATACTATCTGATTGCACTCGTCCTCTGAGAAAAGCCCGTATTCCATTTTGAACCCTTATAATGCTATAATCGTCGAAAGTATTTTTCAAGGAGTACAAGCTTGTTTCTAAAGTCATTGGATATATACGGCTTCAAGAGCTTCGCCGATAGGACGCATATTGATTTCTCCTCGGGAATCACTGCTCTTCTTGGTCCCAATGGCTGCGGAAAATCCAATATAGTCGACTCGATCAAGTGGGTTCTGGGAGAGCAGAGCACAAAGACGCTCAGGGCAAGCAGAATGGATGATGTCATATTCAATGGCACAGACAAGCGCAAGCCGATGGATTATGCTGAAGTCACGCTTACGATAGACAACAGCGAGCACCATCTTCCTACGGATATCACTGAAGTCGAGATAAAGCGCAGGGTCTTCAGGTCCGGCGAGAGCGAATACTATCTCAACAGGCACAGATGCCTTCTCAAGAACATCAAGGAGCTTTTCTTCGACACAGGGGTGGGAAAGAGCGCATACTCGGTCCTCGAGCAGGGAAAGATCGATCAGATACTCTCCTCCAAGCCTGAGGACAGGAGGTATATCTTCGAGGAGGCTGCCGGAATCTCGAGGTTCAAGGTCGAATGCAATCAGGCAAAGAGCAAGCTCGAGAGAACAGATGAGAACATCGCACAGGTCGAGATCACGGTAAATGAGGTGAAGAGGACCTATGACAGGACGAAAAAGCAGGCCGAGAAGGTAAGGGAGTCAAAGGAACTAGATAGGAGGATCTTCGAGCTCGATGTAGAGCTCCAGGTCTCCAAGATAAAGACGCTGATGCTTGCAAAGGAAGACAGGACCCTCAGGATGCAGCAGGCAGAGGCAGAGAAGGAGAGGCTCAGGAAGCTCATGGAGGACTACTCTCTCTCGATAGGGGAAGAGCAGGACATGATGAGGGAGCGCAATGAGGAATTCAACTCCATAAGGATGGAGATGGCTTCCATAGAGACCAGCATCAAGGGAATAGACAGCCTTATTGACATGCTCACCACTAGGTTCCAGGAGTTCGCCATGAACGAGAGGGAAGCTAATGACAGGGCTGGCAGCATAAGGGATTCCATTGAAAGGCTCAGGGACGAGAAGGAGAATCTATCTGAGTCCCTCCTGGATAAGTCCGATCTTCTGGAGGAGAAGGAGAAGCAGATCCAGTATGCCCGGAGCGTTCTTGAGCTCAGCCAGAGGAACATAGAGAAGGCCGAGGCAGAGATCGCGCTTAAGGAAGAGAGGAATGCGGACCTGGACCAGGAGCTTCTGAAGCTCTCAGAGGAGCTTAAGGGTGTAATAGAATCGCTTATAGAGGAGGTTGATTCCAAGACCGGCGATGAGTATTCATCGGATAGGAAGGACAGGGCAGAGAAGGCCCTTCTTGGGAAGGCCGGTGAGATAAGGAGGATCATCGATTCCAGGATCTCCTTTCTCTCCTCCCTCTCTCCCGATATGCCTGTCTCCAGGGATGTGACGCTGAAGGAATATACCAGGCTTGGAAATGAGATAGACTCGTTTGCTTCGCTGTTATCGGAGTATAAGGCATCCATACCGCCTGTAGTCGATACCCTGCTTTCCCCGGAAGGCCTCATGAGCAGGAAGAGATCCATCGGCAAGAGGGAGGATGAAGCAAGAGCTGAGCTTGAGGCAAACAGGAGGTCGATATCCGATAACAGGGAGAGGATATCAGCCCTCAGGGCAGATGTCGATGGCTATAACACGACTATTTCGCAGCTGATTGAGAATGCAGCATCCATAAGGGCTGATGTTGAGTCCACGAAGAGGATCATGGAGAATATCCAGCATTCGATGGACGAGAAGGGATTTGACCTTGAGGATGCGCTGAGCGCCGCCCAGGTCGCGCATCAGAGGATGCTCGATACCAATGCATCCCTGAAGGAGAAGGATGAGAAGAAGAGAATGGAGCTTGAGAGGCGTGATGAGCTCAACCAGCGCTCAGAGAGCCTCCGGAACGAGATAGCTGACCAGAACAAGGCCCTTATGTCAAAGATAAAGGAAAAGGACCAGGCCTTCTCCCAGTACAACAGCGCCATCAACGAAGCCTCGAATATGAAGATGTACATAGAGAGCATCGACAACTCGATAGGGGAGGTATTCTCGGCATTCTTCACCCGCTACGCGAGAAACCTCAATGAATTCGATAGCTACCTTGAGAAGGAGCTTCCAGACTCAAGGCTTCTCGAGAACGAGATAGCAGAGCTGCAGAAGCAGAAGGCAGGACTCGGGAACATCAACTACATGGCTGAGGATGACTTCAACGAGGCCAAGGACCAGTATGAATTCTACTCTAAGCAGCTTGATGACCTGTACAAGGCAAAATCGGATCTTGAGAAGGTGCTTGGCGATATCGAGGAGGAGAGCAGGCAGCTCTTCCTGAAGACATACAAGGCAATCAGCGAGAACTTCCAGGCCATGTTCCGGAGGATCTTCGGCGGAGGAAAGGCCGAGATCAGGCTCACAGATCCTGATGATGTCCTCAATTCAGGAATAGATATCATCGCACAGCCGCCAGGAAAGAACCCGGCGCATCTGACTTTGCTCTCCGGTGGAGAGAGAAGCATGACTGCAGTCGCTCTTCTCTTCGCGACTTATCAGGAGAAGCCCTCTCCCTTCTGCATCCTGGATGAGATAGATGCTGCCCTCGATGACAGGAACGTCGGCAACTTCCTCGATATCCTCACCGATTTCGGAAGATCCAGTCAGTTCATCATAATCACGCATAACAAGCATACTGTAACAGGCGCTTCCACTCTCCTTGGCGTTACGCAGCAGGAGGCCGGTGTCTCTATTGTCGTTGGCTATAGGATCGACAGGATCGAGGGAAAGGCTGTGATTACTAACGAAGAAGGCTCGGAGGTCGATTTCGATGCTGAAGGAAGGCTGAACGTATAATTTGACTATTGCTTGATACTGTATTATAACTTTCTGTAGAGGGATTTATAGGATGAAAGCTAATTATCATCAATGCAATGATATAAGCGTAACCTTAGAACCCAGAAGGGGGGGGGTAGCGCTTTGCAGTCCTTATTTGCATGATGAAGCATTAGCCCTTTCATCTATTCATCTTTACTCATCGATGAACATCCATATTCTTTGTTTGGCATTATGCGCATTGGAGCGATCCTTTGCGCTTTTTTTATCAACTGCTATGGGGAGGTTTCAATAGTATGAGAAGAAAAATGAACCTTGTAATTGCATTATTGGCAATGGTTGCAATGCTTGCAAGCTGCAAGCCGGATCCAGCTCCAACTGTAAAAGCATGGGATGGAAGCGTGGATAAGGCTTGGTACAATGAGAGCGCAGCTTCGTTTGAGATAAGCAAGGCTTCAGAACTTGCAGGGCTAGCCTCGCTGGTAAACGGAGGAACGACCTTTGAAGGAAAGAGCCTGATCCTAAAGTCGGACTTGGATCTCGCAAACCTGGAATGGACACCAATTGGACAAAAGGCTGGCAACAAATTTGCAGGTTCCTTCGATGGACAGAACCATACGATATCGAATCTGAAGATTACGCCTAATGAAGCTATAGCAAAGGAAGATACTTTCGATGGATATGCAGCTCTCTTTGGCGCAATGGATGGCGGCACTATTAAGAATGTCAAAGTATCTGGCTCTGTAGAGGGGAAGAATGTTGCAGGATTGCTCGCAAGGATGGATAGCGGCCTGGTAGAGAACTGCATTTCATATGTAGCTGTAGTAGGAACTGGAAAGGCAGGTGGCATTGTATGCTTGACCAACAATATGGGATGCACAATCCAGAATTGCACCAATGAAGG
>JAXFQZ010000033.1:0-2442 GCA_034178685.1 Candidatus Ornithospirochaeta sp.
GATGAGCCCACGAACCACCTTGATATCAGGAGCATCGAGTATCTTGAGTCCTGGATTAAGGCATCGAGGGCCGCAGTCATAATCGTCACTCACGACAGGCACATACTCAATGAATGCTGCAATACTATCTGGGAGCTCGACAGGAAGCATTTCTACAGGCACCCGGGATCCTTCTCAAGCTATCTCGAGAGGAAGGAAGAGCGGCTCCTGATGGAGGAGAAGCATCAGGACAGGCTTGAGACGATTCTCCGCCGCGAGCTCAGGTGGCTGAAGAGAGGACCGCAGGCAAGGACGGGAAAGGACAAGAACAGGATAGACAGGATCAGCCAGATGCAGAGCCAGCTTCACCAGGTGAGGGAGGACAGGCAGAAGGAGTTCTCATCCCTTGAAAGAAGGCTCGGGAAGAAGATCCTGGAGATAGACGGTATTTCAAAGGGATATGGCGGGAGGACTCTCTTCTCGGATTTCACATTCTCCTTCACAAAGGGAATGAAGATCGGCCTTATCGGCGACAATGGAACCGGCAAATCCACTCTTCTCGACATCATAACAGGATATACAGCACCTGACTCAGGTACTGTTGACAAGGGGCTTAACACATACTTCGGATACTATGACCAGCTAGGGCGTGACCTTGTATCGGAAAAGACCGTCATTGAGTATGCAAAGGCCATAGGAGACAGAGTCGAGACAGCAGATGGCGAGAATGTTACAGCATCGAGGTTCCTGGAGATGTTCGGCTTCCCTGCATCTATGCAGAGGACTCCGATTGAGCTTCTCTCAGGAGGAGAAAGACGCAGGCTATATCTTATCACTAGGCTCATAGCAAACCCCAACTTCATCATATTCGACGAGCCGACCAATGACCTTGACCTTGAGACAATGGAGAACCTCGAGGATTACATCACAGCATTCCCAGGATGCGCTGTGATCTCAAGCCATGACAGGACATTCCTTGACCTGACGGTTGATATGCTTCTTGTGATCAAGGATGGAAGGATCACTCTGTTTCCTGGAAACTACTCTGCATGGAAGGAGAAAAACGGCGCATCGGAAAAGGAAGCAAGAAGCGCAAAAACCGATTCCGCCCCTCTTAAAAGCGAAAGGCAGAGGGAGAAGAAGGGGCTGAGCTACAGGGAAGCAAAAGAGAAGGAGCAGCTCGAGAAGGAAATAGAAGAGCTCGAGACGCTTATCGCAAGGCTCGAGGAATCCTTTTCATCTGCTTCTGCTACTGAGCTTGGAACGCTCTCCGAGAGGACAAAGCTATATGAGAAGTCCAAAGAGGAGCTGGATCGGAAAACCGAGAGATGGCTTGAGCTTGAGGAGAAGGCCTGATCACTCCCTCTGATCGTCATCTCCTTCCAGAAGCTGTGCATCGCTTCTTGCGGGAATGACCTTCTTTATGAACGGCATGAAGCCGGAGAATGTCTTTGCGAACTCATCCTCGCTTTCCTTGATAGCAGCCTGCCATACAGGCGCGAAGCCCGGGCTGTTCAGAGTCAGCCTATCCACAGCCTTCTGATAGATCTGGAGCTTCTGCATCTCCTTCCTTCCAGGCTTCTGGCTGACTGTGACAAGGGAAACCCTGAGATTCTCATTGAGCCTCTTCAGCTCCTCGTTCTCTGCCTTGAGCTTCGCTATGCCCTCATTCTCGAGCTCCATTCTGTCTGTAAGCATCTTCTTGTACTTCTCGGACTCGGCCCTGGCTTCCTTCCTGACACGCGAAAGCCTCGATGTATATCCAATCAGGATGGCAATTGCAATGATGAGGCCAACACCCAATCCATAAAGAAAATACTGCATAATCAATACTCCTAGGGAAAAGATAACCCAAATCGGTACAATTAACAATAAATGATGGATCGAAGGGATAGGACAGAGCACCAGAATGGAGATGCTGAGCCTATTCTGTCTTATGAGCATGGCATCGATTATATATAGACGGCGGAAAAGAGCGCTTATCCAAAACAAATCATATATGCCACTTTATTTTATCGGATATTTTGGTTAGAATCTGATTCATGCTCTGATGGTGGAATCGGTAGACACAAAGGACTTAAAATCCTTTGGCCTTTGGCCGTACGAGTTCAAGTCTCGTTCAGAGCATCCATTTATTTATAATATAACAAATTACATCATATTTAACTTCTAATTTCAACGCACATACACCTACGCATTGTCCGCTTATATCCTTCAGAGCCATCAGTGATTACCCTAGCAAGTGGCATAATGCATTGCAGCGGTTTCTTTTGTTTTTCCCAGGAAAGCATCCTAAATAAGAGATAGCGATTACCAGATCAAGGAGGACGATATGACACCGGAAGCACAGAAAAAGATTATGAGAATGCTTAACAGCTCTGTATTGAGGCAGCAGGAACTTGAAGGGAAGGAGCTTGAGGATGAGATGCGTGTAGAGAAGGCAATACTGGACTGCTTAGAGGC
>JAXFQZ010000050.1:0-2806 GCA_034178685.1 Candidatus Ornithospirochaeta sp.
TATTCCTGGCTTCTTCATCCGATATAGAGAAGGCAGAGGAGGCTGTGATAGAGAGATTCTCCTGCGATGATATAAAGGTATTCCCCTATGGATCGCATTATGGTGCTGCATTCATTCTCTCCCTGAGCAGCAGATACGCCAAGGACCAGAACAGCGTCTACAACGATATAAGCGCAAAGGCAAGGTCCATGATCGAGCATTGCATTGTGGATGATTGCTGCGCATCGTCGATCATCAACGGCGTCGGCAATCTCGGAAATGGTTACCTCGATGCCCTGAATACAATGGAGTACAAGCACAGCAATAGAATAGCGGAGTTCCTCTTCTACAGGGATGTGCTTTCGATCAGCCAGAACATAAAGTACTCATACTGCGCTGAGGATGGCATAGATCTTATAAACGCTATCTTCGAAGGAAGAGCCGATGATGCGATCGAGATCATCAGGAAAGTGATAAAGACAAACCAATCAAGCGGAGTGTCTCCACGTCACATGAGATACCTTCTCTTCTCCATTTCAAATACGGTCCTCAAGGCTTATACGAAGCTGGAGGAGCAGTATGGTGAGGAGATAGGGACGTTCACTCTGCCTGCGATACTCCAGGCAAAGAACATCGAGGTTGCAAGAATAGCCTTGGAGGAAAGGGTCAATGTCCTCTCTGAATATGCTGTATCGCTTAGGAATACTCCTGCGAATGCAGATGAAGGGCATTACAAGGCATATAGAAGGGCTCTGGAGATAATAGAGACAGAGTACTCGGATCCGGTTCTTAATGTCTCTTCGATCGCAGACAAGCTAGGCATTTCTATCGCATTGCTTTCGAAGATATTCAAGAAATACCATAATATGAATATTTCCGATTATATATCGCGCTATAGGGTGGAGGCTTCCAAGAAGCTTCTTCTTTCCTGCATGCCTCTGAATGAGATTGCAGAGAAATGCGGATTCGGGTCCCTGAGGACATACATGCGTGTCTTCAAGAAGCTCGAGGATGTATCCCCCGGCGTTTTCAGGACAATCAACAAGGAGGAGTTCTAATGGCAAGGCTGAGAACGGCTGTAATAGGATGCGGCGCTGTTTCCAGGAATCATGGAAAGGCGCTTCAGGACAATCAGTATGCAGAACTGTGCTATGCAGTCGATATAGACAGGGAGAAGGCAGAAGCTTTCTCTAGGACATATGGCGGAGAGGTGCTGACCGATTACAGAGATCTCTTTGATAGGAACATCGACGTAGCCCATGTAGTCACACCGCATAACACGCATCCTGAGATCGCAATAGACCTCATGAAGCATGGAATCAGCGTATTCTGCGAAAAGCCGCTTGCGATCAATGCATATGATGCTAAGAGGATGGTTGCTGTCAGCGAAGAGACAGGGATGAGGCTCGGCGTCTGCTTCCAGAACAGGCTCAACCAGTCAACGGTCGAAGCAAAGGAGATAATCGACTCTGGCAGATACGGCAGGATCATCAGCGGCATGGCCCTTGTCGCATGGGACAGGCACGGAAAGTATTACTCTGAAAGCCCATGGAGGGGAAAGTACCAGGGCGAGGGCGGAGGCTGCATAATAAACCAGTCTATACATACCCTGGATCTGCTGGATTATCTGACAGGCGGAGTGGAGTCCCTTTCCGCATTCGATGCAAAGCTCAGGGACACAGATGATTACGAGGTCGACGATTCAGCAATGATCCTCTTCAGGCTGAAGAACGGAGGAACTGCTGTCGGGTACTGCACCAACTGCTATCCCGGATCGAAGATCTGCCAGGTTGAGCTGAGGCTCGAGAGGGCTGTTATGCTTGTTTCCCAGGGAGGCCTCAGGATCGAGGAGGAGGATGGCAACGTCATTTTCCATAGCGCGAAGACACTCAAGGGAGAGAAGTCCGAGTGGGGAGTCTCCCATGGCCTTATGATCAATGAGTTCTACAGGACCCTGATCTCAGGTGAGGACTATATCTGCGATTGCCATACAGGGCTTGCTGCTGTCGAAATAGTGAATGCGATACAGCATTCAAAGGGAAAGTTCATCTCAATCAGGTAGGGAGGAGAGCATGAGGATCGCACTTGTGACTGGTGGATGCAGGGGCATAGGGCTGGCTATCACTGAAAGGCTTTCGAAGGATGGATACCAGGTTGTTGCTGTAGGAAGGAAGAGCATTGAGGATGTCAAGGCTGTCCTGGATGCAGTTGAGGGCGTAAAGCCATACTATATTCAGGCTGATGTTTCTGTTTCGGAGGACAGGAAGAAAGCTGTTGAGGAGACTGTGAGTGTATTCGGAAGGATAGACCTTCTTGTCAACAACGCAGGCGTTGCTCCAAAGGAGAGGGTAGGAATACTCGAGATGACAGAAGAAAGCTGGGATTATGTAATCGATACGAATACGAAATCGAACATGTTCATGACGCAGCTTGTCGCAAACCAGATGATAAAGCAGGAAGCAATATACAGGAAGCGCGGCACGATTGTGAATATCTCCTCATGCTCATCGACTGTCTCTTCCCCCAACAGGGCGCAGTACTGCGTCTCGAAGGCAGGAATCTCAATGCTTACTGCCGTATATGCTGATGAGCTTGCGAAGTATGGGATCTTCGTGAATGAGATCAGGCCTGGCGTGATCAGGAGCGATATGACGAGCACTGTCAATGACAAGTATACGAAGCTGATTGATAATGGCATCTTCCCGATTGCAAGATGGGGCGAGGGCGAGGATGTCGCAAATGCTGTAGCTGTGTTTGCAAGCGATGAGCTATTATATACTACAGGAAGCCACATCGATGTAGATGGAGGCTTCCATATCCAGAGGCT
>JAXFQZ010000097.1:0-2513 GCA_034178685.1 Candidatus Ornithospirochaeta sp.
GCTGCTGCAGGAGCGGCAGCTGGAGCTGGTGCTGCGACAGCGACTCCACCGATTGTCATGAGCGTATCGCCTGCCTGGACCTGCTGACCCTGGGATACTGCGATCGATGTGATCTTTCCATCGCATGGAGCGAAGATCTCATTCTCCATCTTCATAGCTTCCATGACCATGATCACGTCGTTCTTCTTGACTGTATCGCCGACCTTGACGTTGAAGCGGAGAGCAAGACCCGGCATTGGTGCCTTGACTTCCTCCGAGCCAGTAACAACCTGCTGGACAGGAGCGGCTGCAGCGGCAGTCTTGATGCCGTCGACGATCGAGAGAGGATAGGAAACGCCATTGACGATAGCTGTATCCTTTCCGATCTTGACGCCATATGCTGTGCCATTGACTGTGACTGTGTACTCGCCGTTTGAGGATGAAGCAGCCTTCGGAGCCTCCTTAGGAGCCATCTGGCTCTTGAGCCTTACGCCGTTGACCTTAGCCTTTCCTGTGAGATAGAGGATTCCCTTCTCCTTGCATGCGCCAGCGATGAAGATGTTCTCGTCTGTGATAGGGAGGTTTGCTTCCTCAAGCATCTTCTTAGCAGCCTCGATGCCCTTCTTAGGATCGCGGTCGTTGATATCTACTACCTTCTCCTTTGTCGGCTGGAGCTTGAGCTGCTCGGAAGCGAGCTTCACAACCTCTGGATCCGGTTCCACTGGTGTCTTTCCGAAGTAGCCGAGAACCATCTTTCCATAGCCCTCTGCGAACTTCTTCCATGGTCCGAACATAACGTTGTTGAATGCCTGCTGGAAGTAGAACTGGGATACAGGTGTAACAGATGTTCCGAATCCGCCCTTTGCAACTGTCTCGCCCATAGCCTCTACGATTGCTGGGTACTTGTCCATGAGGTTGTTGTCCCTGAGCATCTGTGTGTTGGCTGTGAGTGCTCCGCCTGGGAGAGGGAAGAACGGGATGTTCGGGTTGACCATCGTTGCCTCTGGTGGGAGGAAGTAGTCGGACATGCACTCCTCGAATACGTGCTCAGCCTTCTGGACCTTTGCGATATCGACATCGAGAGTGTAGTCGGTTCCCCTGAGAGCGTGCCACATCGTGATGATGTCTGGCTGGCATGTTCCGCCTGAGCATGGTGACATCGAGAGGTCTACCTGAGTAGCGCCAGCCTCGATAGCCGACATGTACTGCTGGATTGAAACACCTGCTGTCTCATGTGAGTGGAATACGATGCTTACATTAGGTCCGAGGAGCTTTCTTGCTCTCTTGATCGTCTCGTATACATTGTGTGGAGTCGATGTTCCTGAAGCATCCTTGAAGCATACTGAATCGAATGGGATTCCTGCATCGAGGATCTGGCGGAGTATCCTTTCATAGAAGTCTGGGTCATGAGCGCCCTTCACTCCCTCTGGAAGGCTCATCATAGTAACTGTAACCTCGTGCCTGAGACCTGCCTCGTGGATTGCCTTTCCGCTGTCGATGAGGTTGTTGACATCATTGAGAGCATCGAAGTTCCTGATTGTTGTCATTCCATGCTTCTTGAAGAGCTGTGCATGGAGCTTGATCATATCCCTTGGCTGTGAGTCCAGTCCAACGATGTTCACGCCTCTAGCGAGTGTCTGGAGGTTTGCATCTGGTCCTGCTACCTTCCTGAACTCATCCATCATTGCGAATGCATCTTCGTTTGTATAGAAGTAGAGGGCCTGGAATCTTGCACCGCCACCTGCCTCGAAATGCGTGATACCTGCTTCCCTAGCAGCTGCTACTGCAGGCATGAAGTCCTTTGTGAATACACGTGCTCCGTATACGGACTGGAATCCATCGCGGAAAGCCGTGCACATGAAATTGATTTTCTTCTTGCTCATTTTTCTCTAGTCCTCTTGTTAGTTCTTTGATTTCTCATAGGCAGCTGCTATTGCTGCTGCGATAGCTGCATCATTGCTTTTTGCGGCAACCGGTGCTGAGACATTCTGTACGCTTGGTGCCTTTGCTGCTGGCTTCTGTGCCCCTGCGATCTTCTGGCATACCTTGCTCATCAGCTTTGTAGCGAAGATGAGGATTACCAGGAAGATGAATACAGTGCCCATACCCAGCAGGAGCAGGATCAGACCATCGCTAAGCTGCTGAAGCAATGCTTCCTTCGGCATATTTGTCAACAACGTCATTTCATTCTCCTGTTGTGATTGATTTCCATCTTCAGAATATATCAGAAATTGGGATGGAATAGCAACAAAGAAGCCCCAATTATTGAGAAAAGGAGAATGCTGGGGAGGACGGAAAATGAAAACTCCCCTGGTTCGATTGAAGCCAGGGGAGCAATAACTCAGCATTGACTCATGTTATTCTGTTTTCGGGTCGTTGATAAGTTTGTATGTCGCTTCGGCGAAGTCAGGATACTCTTCTGCTTTGATGAGCTCTGATAGACCGATCAGTCCTTTATATGTTCCGCCGTCGATTGTGATTACTGCTGTCGGCTTTGGTGAATCCGGCTTCATGGAATTATCTGTTGAGACTAC
>JAXFQZ010000098.1:0-10791 GCA_034178685.1 Candidatus Ornithospirochaeta sp.
ATGCTTGGCATTAACACGGCTTTCCCTGTCTCCAAGGGCTTATTCTATGGCTCAGTAGAGGGAGCTTATACAGATCCGTATCTATATCTCAGGGATAATGGCAGCTACGAGCAGAATAAAGGAGAGTATGGCATCAATTGGGTCGTAGCAGTAAGGAACTTCTGCAATGATGCAGCTGGCGGGAATTTCTACGATGAGTCATTCCTTGGATACAAGTACGGAGGAGATGCGATCGTAGCGAACCTGAATGCAGGATACAGCTCTCTTGACAGATGGCATGTAGAGGGAAATCTCTTCTATATGGCTCATGGAACATTCGACAAATGGACATGCTGGAAGACGCTTTCCCCTGGAGAGAACTACACGACTCCGACAACCAGCCATCCTATGGAAAACAACAAGGATCCTAATGCTTCTTCTTTAAGGAACGCTGTATCGCATACAGTCGTAGCTGGAGTAAATGCAGGATACGAAATCCTCACAGGCTTCGATGTCTATGCGCAGGCTGACTTCATTACGATCTGGAACCCAGGCAACATAAGAGCCGATAAGCCTATAACAGACTTCCAGCTCACTGTGGGCCTTGGTTATTCATTCTGATAGATGCCCTGCTTCGGCAGGGTTCTTTTATATCTGAATGATAATCCCATATGCATCAGACAGGAATAAAGCATGCCTTAAAGCAGAGGCTTAGCAGGCTTAAGTCTTCCTGATGAAAGCAACAAGGAGGCCGTATGACCTCCTTATTGAAAACCGTGGGATTCAGTTTCTTCTCTGCTATCTCATTACCTTCTCGAAGCCTCTGACAGTCGAGACATCGAGTTCATCAGCGGCCTTCTCCAGTTCCTTGATCTCATCAATCGAAAGCTCTATATCAAGGGATGCTGCTGTATTAATTACATGTGCTGGCTTTGTTGCCCCGATAAGAGGCATTACGCCTTTGCTCAATGCCCAGGCTGTAAGGATATTGGCAATGGATGCATTCTTCTCCGAAGCGATCCTGGAAAGTATACTGACCATGATATCAAGCTTATCGAGCTTGCTGTTGTAGGCCTTGGCACGTGCTGTCCCCTCCTCGAATGGATGCTTTGAGCTGTATTTGCCAAGAAGAGCGCCCTGCTCGAGCACCATGAAGGCATAGAAGTCCATTCCGTTATCGAGGCAGTGCCTTATGATTCCGCTATCCTCAGACGATCTATTGAGTATGCTATAGTGGTTCTGGACCGCTCCCAGAGGGACATTCTCCTTTCCGAGTATCTCCTCTACCCTTCTCACTTCTCCCAGGTCATGGTTGGATACGCCGATCTTCCTGATCAGGCCTTCCTTGTAAAGAGGTATCAGCATGGGAGTGTATCTCTCAATATCCGATGGTGCATGTATCCAGTATACATCGATGAAATCGGTTCCCAGGCGCCTAAGGCTGTCATGGACCATGTGCTCCATGGCCTTGTCCGTCCCATCCTCCATGCGGGGAGTGAACTTCGTTGAGATGATTATCCTGTCCCTGTCTGTATCTGCGATGAGCGCACCGATGTTCTCCTCGCACTTGCCATCGCCATAAGCAGGGGCTGTATCGAAGAGACACAGCCCAGCCGACAACGCGGTCCTATACACTTCCCTGAGCTGATCAAGCGTATAGGTCTCGCCGAAGATCTTAGTGTCATTACCCCAGGCCCATGTGCCCAAGGCTATCCTTGGAGTATCAATCATGCTCCAAGGATACTATCAAAATGAAGATTTGGACAATTACGTAATCGATGCAAGGAAGGCCTTGATCTCCTCAGCCTTGGCATCATCGGATGCAAGATTGAGGTTGCTCTTGCCCCTCATGTCATAAACAGCAAGCGCATACCTTAGAAGGACAACTGCTTCCTGTCCATCGGAGATAGATGCAAGAGGCACTGAGCAGTAGTAGGCTGTGGTGTTCTTTCCATCCCTTCCCTCGTAGTACTTCATTTTCTCTGTAGGAAGCTTCTCCGACTTGTACTTGTTCTTCATCTTCTCGAATTCCTTTGTCCTCTTCGCGCTGTCCCAGCCCCTCTTGTAGAGCTGCTCAGCAGTCTCAAGGTAATTCGTGAGATTGCTCCTGTTTACTGTGTCCTGGGTATCGAGGCACCTCTTCATGTAGCTGATTGCCTGAGTTGAATTACCGAAGCTGATAGGAGAACCCGGAAGCTGATTGAAAAGAACTCCGAGAACATACCAGGAATCAGACATATCGGCATTGAATTCATTCTGTACCTTCTTGATGATCTCATACATCGGCTTGGCCTTCGAAAGGCTGTTGAGCGGTCCGTTTACCTGGCCTGTCCTTCCTATTGCGGAGCTGAGCCAGTGCTCTGCATTGGGACTGTCCTTGAGAGCGATTGACTGGTTTGCAAGCTCCTCGGCCTCGGCATAACCCTTAAGCCTTGCATCCTTGTGCTCCTTGTCCTTTGCGATGTCATCCGTGATCGTAAGCCTTGTCCTTGACATGCGCCATAGGATCTCGGCCTTCTCCTGGTCATCTTTGCTGTCCTTAAGGGCCGCTTCAAGATAGTCCCAGTCTGTCTGGTACTCGTGGAGGTTATAGAACTGGTAATCACTATATGCTGGATTGAATACAGCAAATGCAAACTGCGCTGCGATTAGCATGATTGCAAGCAGCATTGAAATCTTCTTCATAGGGAATTCTCCTTCCCGTACAGTCTATAGCAACTTGATGGATTCATCAATATTTGACAGATTTTAAGTTTTTGTAAAAAAAGAAATGCAGCAGCAGGACTGAGGTTCCATCTCTCAGCCAATGCATCGATGATTGCGATGGCAGCAGCTCTTCCTGAACGAGTCATATTGCATCAATCACCATTATGATTGAGATCCACCTGATAGCGCTATGCCCCAGGACTGATTGCAGTCAATCCATGTCAGAGAGGATCCTAGCCTCGAAATCCCTCACTGTCTCGATATACCTCTTCTCATCACTGATGAAGCTGAGGCCATGCCCTGCGCCTTCGAAGAGCACAAGGCTTGCTTTATCTGAATGAGCTGCGATTTCGCTGCTCATTGAGCATGGAACGAATCTGTCATCAGTTCCATGTATGAGGAGAATCGGGACCTGGGATCTCTCAACATCTGACACAGGGCTTGAATCCCTGAGGGAGAAGCCCCCGATAACGCGTGCGGCAATCCTCACGAAAGGCATGAGAAGGAATGATGGGATATGCATATCCTTATCCATCACCTTCCTTATTATCGCCTCAGGCGATGAATACGGGCAGTCTGCGATTATGCCCTTCACGCATTCAGGAAGCTCAAGGCCGCTTGCCATCAGGACAGTGGCAGCACCCATCGATACGCCTGAGAGTATTATCCGGCAATCGCTTCCGAATCTTCCCGATACATACTCAACCCAGGAAAGGACATCGCGTCTTTCCTTTATTCCGAATGAGATAGTGCGTCCTTCGCTTCTCCCATGGCTTCTCTGATCGACAAGAAGGACATTGTGTCCCATGCTCCTTGCGATCCTGTTTCCTCCGCAGAAATCGCGGAGGGCTGTGCCCTTGTATCCATGGAACTCTATCTCAACAGGAGCACCATCCTTCTGATGATAATACCTTCCTGCAAGCCTGAGGCCATCGAAGCTTGTTATGCTGACATCCTCATAGGGCACTTTCTCAAGGTCCCTGATAAGGGAAAGCATGTATTCCCTATTCTCCCTGTACTGACTTCCATTGGGAAGATCGTAGTGATTATCGCGGGATGAGGATGGCGAGTAGAAAGCCATGAAGTAGCAGAACAGGACCAGCAATGCAGCGAGAAGGATAATCAGAAGCGCAATCACATCATACCTCTTCGATTGCAGTGTTCTCGAACGTCACATCCTCTGCATTTGATACAAAGGAGCCTGAGAATGCAAGGAAATAGCTATCTCGGAAATGTATGCCTCTGATGTTCTTCTCCTCAAGCCCATCGATCCTGATTGCAGTCCTGGCTCCTCTGCAGACAATGCCTGAGATATCGATATCCCTGAAAACAGGAATATCATCCTCTGTATATGAGGAAGAGAAGACATCATCCTTGCCATTCGTGTTGAGAACATAGCCCATATCGAAGACAACAGCCTCCTCCTTTATGTCAATCATGTCGATTCCGGAGATTGAGATACTCTCCACCACTCCGCCTCTGGGGATAGCTGACTTGAACCTGAGACCAGTATCGGTGCCGATGAATGTGCAGTCCCTGACAGACACATCCCTGACACCCCGGCTCATCTCGCTTCCTATGACAAAGCCGCCATGGCCATGGTATACGGTGCAGTCATGTATGGAGATATCGGATGAAGGACCGGTTATGGTCCTTGCGATCCTGTCCTTGCCGCTCTTGATGCAGATTGCATCATCGCCGACGTCGAATGATGATGAATCGACCTCGACGTGGGTGCATGACTCGATATCAAGGCCATCCCCGTTCTGGGCATAGTACGGGTTCCTTATCGTGCAGTTCCGGATCGTGAGATTATCCGTAAAGAGAGGATGGACGTTCCAGGCAGGTGAATTCTGTATCGTCACGCCCTCGATCAAGACCCTCGAGCAGTGCCTGATCGATACAAGCACAGGCCTGTAGAGGTCGTAGTTCTCAGCAGCCATCTCCACCGAGCCCTCATCAAGCGTCCGTATCTCACCCTTTTTAATGCCTTCATAGATGGACTTGGAAGGAACCCAGACCTTCTCATTTCCCTCGACTACGAAGCGGCTTCTTCCAAGAAGGTCCTTCCACTCCCTCTCTGTGACCTTCCAGCTCTTCACAGGACGCCACAGATGCCCACTTCCATCGATGATGCCATCTCCTGTTATCGCTATATCATGCTGACCCTCAGCATGGATCGGTGAGACAGTCCTCAGCCTTGGCTGGCCCTCGTAATCGGTAACGATGACAGGGTACTCCTGCCTTGATTTATCGAATAGGATCAACGCGCCCTTCTCTAGATGGAGCTCAACCGAGGAGAGAAGCTCAATGGGGCCTGTGCGGTATATCCCGCGAGGAAAGACAAGCCTGCCTCCGTGCTCAGAGCAATCCCTTATTGCCTTGTTGATTGCTTGAGTGCACGATGCGCTGCCGTCTCTCTTTACGCCATAGTCAAGTATACAGGATTCCCTATCAGGAATCGATGGAAGAATCACACTCATATCACCTCTAAGAAACAGGGCCCTAAGGCCCTGCTGTATCAGTCGACTATGCAGTTATCATAGAGCTCAGCTATATGATCCCTGCACCACTTAGCATTCTCTGGAGTCGTATTCTCGAGAGTTGCATATACAAAGGGCTTCTCCTTCTTGATGAACCTGATGATCTGGCTGTAATCCATCTCACCTGTTCCAGCTCCTACCGACTTGAGGCCATAGCCTTCGTCGACTCTTACGAAGTCCTTGAAGTGAACCATCGCGACATCCTTGCCAAGAAGCTCGATTGCCTCTGCAAAGAGCTCCTCGCGGCGATCGACATTGTCAAGATCGAGCATGTTCACAGGATCGAAAAGGACCTGGAGATTATGGGAGCCTATCTCATCAAGAGCCTCTCTGCACCTCTTCGGTCCCCAGATGATGTGCCTTGCAACTGGCTCGATAGCAAGCGTTACACCATACTGCTCTGCGCACCTGACGATGGGCTTGAGCTCCTTGATGAAGAGGGAGAATGCCTTATCGCTCCTGCACTCAGGGCAGTAGACATACTCCTTATTCGGAGCCCCTGTCTCGGTTCCGACCATGCCGCACCCGAGAAGCGATGCGAACCTTATGTGCGCAAAGTACTTCTCCCTTGCGCTCTTCATGTATTCCGGATCGGGATTCGCAAGATTCAGATAGCAGCCAAGCACTGCTATATCGAGCCCGTTCGCCTCAAAGAGATGCCTGAGGTAGTTCGCATACCCAGGAGTGAGGGCAGATGCTGTGCAAGGGTATTCCTTCAGGGCCTTCGAGAGCGCAAGATGCACGCAGGTATAACCCTTTGATTTCACAAGAGGCAGAAGCTCCGGAAGAGGGAGCTTCTCCGCATCATGAAGCCTAAGACCTATCTGTACCATCATTTCCTCCTGAGAGCCTCAGAGACTGCCATCATGACAGCGCCTGTTCCATGAAGATTGTCCGGATCCTGCTTCTCGCGGAAGATGTAGTACTCAGCCGTGCCATCCCTGTCAGGCCTGTTGTGAGGTCCTGGTCCAAGGCCAGCGGATGCGCATGTGCCGTAGAGAGTAAGGATTCCATCCTCCTCCTTGAGGTATGTCTTCCTTATTCCCTCAATGATATCGTATCCCTTCTCCCAGCAGCCTTCATCGAGCATTCCGAGCCTTACGCCCTTCATCAGGCTATAAGCAACCATAGCAGAACCTGATGTCTCAGGATAGTTGCCCTCTATATCTGCCCTATCCACGACCTGAAGGAACATCCTCGAGTCCTCAAGCTGGTACTTCATGATTCCATCAAGGGCCTTCTTAAGGATAGGGATGAGCTCCTTTGCGCGCTCTGTGTGGCGCCTAGCGATCTCATAGACGTCGCATAGTGCCATCAGGTACCAGCCCTCTGCCCTCAGCCATACGCTTGGGGAGAGCCCTGTTTCCTTATCGCACCAGTCCATCTTCCTCGAGCAGTCGATTCCATGCATGTAAAGGCCCTTCTCCTCGTTCCATAGAAGCTTGTCCGCTGATTCGAACTGGTCTATTATATCATCCCACTTATCCTCGTTCCTCTCTGCTATGCATGCTGCATAGAAAGGCTGTCCCATATACAGGCCATCAAGCCACAGCTGGTCAGGATATATGTTCTTATGCCAGAAATTGCCGGTCTCCGTCCTCGGATAATCCTTCAGCATTCCATATACCTGGTTGACAGCCCTTACGTATCTCGGGTCGCCAGTGAGGTCCCTGAGAAGCCTCAGTGTCTTTCCGAATGAGACCTTGTCGATATTGCTCTGATCAGGGAAAAGCTCGATGACTGTGCCATCGGGATCCATGAGGTACCTTGCGCTATCAAGGACATAGCTGTTCCATGATGAGTCCCCTGTAGCCTGAGCAAGATAATTGAAGCCCAGCGAGCAGAGGTCATGCTTGTAGCTCCAATGCTGCTTATTGAGCCATTTTGGCCATACACGGTCAGCAAACTGCCTGAAATATGCTATCCACATACACTACACCTACCTTTGGTTGTTTTCTCTTAGTATACTATATATGGTTTTCGGATTGCCGTAAATGAGATTGAGGAAATGGACCTGATCAAAAAAGCCAATGAGATCAATGACAGGCTATGCATAGCATCCATTGCGATGAAGGACAGAAGGACACCTCTGATAGCAAAGGCATTCTCCCTGATTGCCATAGCCTACGCGCTCTCCCCTATTGACCTCATACCTGACTTCATACCGCTTCTAGGATATCTTGATGATGTCATAATACTCCCTGTCCTCATTGCGCTTTCGCTTCGATTCATCCCGGAAGAAGCGAAAAAGGAAGCCGAGAAGAAGAAGGATGAAGCGAGGATGGAGAAGAGGTGGTATTACGCTATTCCTGTCGGAGCGGTCTATCTTCTGATTGCAATCGCGATAATCACGAAGGTCTTTCAGGTATTTCGGTAAAACAGCACTTCGATCCATGCTCCTCAAGGATCCTGACAAGCTGGCATGCATCAAGGAAGAGAGAAGCAGAGTTATCATTCGGATGGACCCCGATGATGCCATCCCTGAAGTCCTCGTCAAGGAAGAAGATCACATCCTTTCCGCTGTTATTGAGAAGCCCGAACGGAGTGACAGAGCCCTTCCCAAGACAAAGCCTTTCAAGAAGATCCTCTTCCGATGCAAAGCTCAATGCCCTCGTGCCATGAAGGTGCCTGAATGCCTTTAGATCGAGCTTCTTATCGCCTCTTACAGTCACAAGATAGTAGCATCTTCTTCTGTCATCGCGTAAAAAGAGGTTCTTTGCCTCGCACCCCGGATGAGGCAGAGCAAGGCGCCCCGCCTCCTCCATATTGAATACTGCCTCATGCTCATAGAGCTCATAGCCGATCCCTGCTTCATCGAGGATGCTGAGGACACCGGTTTTATCGATCATGGTCAGAGTATATAGCGATAGGCGTAATCAAAGCCATAGCAGTCAAATGATCTGCATGTGAATGATAGGTCAGAACAAGCGAATACAAGGTCAATGCGGGAGCTTTTTCTCATGGCTTCAATCAGCTTCTGGCTATCATAGTCAGTGAAAACGATCTGGTTTCCTTCAGTGAGTCCGCTAAGGCAATATGATGAATAGCCATTATCATATGTGACATTAAGTATACACTGCTCATCTTTCCCAAGCTCGATCGGCCCTGTTCCATGATTGTATGTGAATGCGAATGAGATCCTGTTGCTGCTATACACATATGGGATAAAATATGCACTCCTGCTGTAGGCGCCAGTCTTCATAGTGCAGTATTGCGACGATCTCGTTATGTACCTATTGCCATCAAAGCCGCTTGTCCAATCTCCTCCTACAGGCAGAATAGGAGTAATCCGGCATGAAAACAGAGAAGCAAATGAAAGCATGATGATAATAACGATGTTTTTCCTCATGCTTTCAGGATAATCCTATCTCGATTATTCTCCAACCCATGCAGCATGGGCTGGAGACAAAACACTACTCCTCGTCCTGGAGAGCGTCGTAACCTTCCTCTCCGGTCCTTACCTTGATTGCATTCTCGACATCCTGGACGAAGATCTTTCCATCTCCGTAGCGTCCTGTGTAGAGAACGCGCTTTGCTGTCTCGACGACCTTGGATACAGGAACCTTCGATACAACCACATCGACCTTCACCTTAGGAAGCACAGTCATCTCAACAGGAGTTCCCCTATATAGCTCGTTCTCGCCCTTCTGCATTCCGCAGCCCATGACATTGGTGACCGTTATGCCAGTGACTCCGATCTCGTTAAGCGCATGCTTGAGAGCCTGGAACTTGGACTGCCTTGTTATGATAGTGACCTCCGTAAGCTTTGCATCCCTGTTCTCATGCGATACAGGCCTTGCGGCAGGAACCATCTGAGGAGCCTTCTGCTCATCATCACCGGCTGTGTCGATATGGGATGGAGTGAAGTCAGCATATGCGGATGTGAGTCCATGCTCTGTGACATCCAGGCCAAGGATCTCCTCTTCCTCGCTGACTCTCAGTCCCACTGTCCTCTTCAGGACTGCAAAGACGATCGTCATAGTGACAGCAACCCATGCAATCACTGAAACGACTCCAAGGCACTGGACGCCAAGGAAGCCTGCTCCCTTTCCATACAGGAGTCCATCCGAGACTGAGAAGAAACCTGTAAGTATCGTTCCAAGCGCTCCGCAGATTCCATGTACTGATACAGCGCCAACAGGGTCATCGACCTTGAGGACCTTATCGAAGAACTCAACGGCGAACACTACGGCAACGCCTGCGATTATGCCTATTACGGCAGCGCCTGGAGTCGATACCATATCACAGCCTGCAGTGATTGCAACAAGACCTGCAAGAGTGCCATTGAGAGTCATCGATACATCAGGCTTCTTGTAGCGGAGCCACGTGACGATCATGGTTGCGCAGGTTGCTGTGCATGCTGCGATGTTCGTCGTAACGAAGATATGGGATGCGCTTGCCGAGGCCTCTCCCTCCATGGCTACAGTAGATGCTCCGTTGAAGCCGAACCAGCAGAACCAGAGGATGAAGACACCGAGTGCACCGAGGGTGAGCGAATGGCCTGGGATTGCTCTTGGCTTTCCATCCTTTCCGTATTTCCCGATCCTTGGTCCAAGCATCAGGGCACCGATGAATGCAGCTGTACCGCCTACCATGTGAACTGCAGTAGAGCCAGCAAAGTCATGGAATCCAAGCTGGCTGAGCCATCCGCCGCCCCAGATCCAGTGGCCGGAGATAGGATAGATGAATGCAGAGATGATGACTGAGTAGATGCAGTAAGAGATGAACTTCGTCCTTTCAGCCATTGCACCTGATACGATCGTAGCTGCGGTTGCGCAGAAGACGGACTGGAAGATTATGAATGCATCCGAAGGAATCGCCGTTCCCGTGTAGTTCGCGTAATCCCCTCTTATCATGATATCGAGGCCACCGATAAGAGGACCTGTTCCTGCGAACATGAGCCCGAATCCGATAAGCCAGAACACAGGCACACCCAATGAGAAATCCATCAGGTTCTTCATAATTATGTTTCCTGCGTTCTTAGCTCTCGTGAAGCCAGTCTCCACCATTGCAAAGCCTGCCTGCATGAAGAATACCAATGCAGCTCCGATCAGCGTCCAAGTCGTGTTGATCGATGAAAAATCCATACTCTCCCTCCTGGAAAAAGAAAAAGGGCATACAATAAGAATGTACGCCCTTGTACGAGAAAAGGCGGCATCATTGCTGACACCGCCTTTGTGTTGCCTGAATTAAACAACAATGATGGAAACTAGTCAATACCCTTTGATTTTATTTTTCATAATTCCTTTCAGAACCATCTGTTACAATACTAACATTATTGAATAGGCAGATGCGTGACAGCATTATTGATCAAGTACTCAGTCTGTTTTTTTGCCAAGTACGATGACGAAATCAGCTGATTTTTACTACCGAGGAGGGATAACAAATGAAAAGAAAAACATTATTTGTGTGCACAGCTTTGATTATCGCATTCTCCCTCCTCGTTTCGTGCAATAGCGAAACACTTATCAAGGAGTATACAGTGACCTTTAACAGCAATGGAGGATCCGAGGTGTCTTCAGCTATGGTTAAGGCAGGATAGAAAGCAGCAGAGCCTGAGAAT
>JAXFQZ010000140.1:0-3175 GCA_034178685.1 Candidatus Ornithospirochaeta sp.
GGGAACATCGAGAGGGATGCGAATTCAGCTAAGAAGTACTGGCATTTCATCAGGCTCATGGGCAGATCGGCTAGCCATATCGCACTCGAGTGCGCACTCCAGTGCCAGCCGAATATCTGCCTTATCTCCGAGGAAGTCGAGAAGAAGGATATGAGCCTTGTAGAGATCACAGACAGCATTGCAGATGCTGTAGCAAGAAGAGCGGAGAATGGAGACAACTTCGGCGTCTGCCTCATCCCTGAGGGAATCATCGAATTCGTCCCTGAGGTCAAGAGGCTCATCGCAGAGATCAATGACGTTCTTGCTGCAAACGCTGCCCAGTTCGAGGCTTTCGATTCATGGGTCGAGAAATTCGAATTCATCACCTCAAAGCTTACAGATGAAGCTGAATCAGTGTTCCTCGTGCTCCCATCCGATATCCAGCAGCAGCTCCTGATGGACAGGGATCCTCATGGCAATGTGCAGGTGAGCAAGATCGAGACTGAGAAGCTTATCTCTCAGATGGTTGGGTCTAAGCTCGCTGCTATGAAGAAGGAAGGGAAATACAATGGTAAATTCAATCCTATCCACCACTTCTTCGGCTATGAGGGAAGATGCGCAGTTCCATCGAACTTCGACGCAGATTACTGCTATTCGCTTGGATACAATGCTTTCATGCTCATCCAGTATGGATATACAGGTTATCTCTCATCGATCAGGAATCTCTCTGAAAGCGCTGACAAGTGGATCGCAGGAGGCATGCCGATCACAAAGATGATGAATATCGAGAGAAGGCATGGCCAGGATAAGCCTGTGATCAGGAAGGCTCTGGTGGAGCTTGACGGAAAGCCATTCATGTACTTCGCTTCAAAGAGGGATGAATGGGCAGAGAAGACATGCTACACATTCCCTGGGGCAATACAGTACTATGGGCCTGCTGAGGTCTGCGATAAACCTACGATAACGCTCACACTGGAGAAATCCAACTGAAGCATCAGCAATCCCTAGTGGATTGCTGTTTTTCTTATGAGGCATATTATATGAAGAACGAAATCAGGATTATTTACGGAAAGGATATCGAGGGGATGACAAAGGCTCTCCTCGAGGATTACAGGCTGGAGGAGAAAATAGGCAATAAGAGCGCTAAGATAGGCCTTAAGCCGAATCTCGTTGTAGCTGCAACCCCTGATACAGGAGCCACAACGCACGTCGAGATCATCACAGCGATAATAGAATACCTTCAGGATCATGGCTTCAGGAACATATCGATCCTTGAGGGCTCATGGGTCGGAGACAGCACGAAGAGAGCATTCAGGGTAAATGGCTACGACAGGATCCGCAGCAAGTACAATGTAGGACTCTACGACCTCAAGGACGATTCATACACGACAATGAGCGTAGCAGGAATCCAGATGGAGATCTCAGAGAGGGTCCTCGACCTTGATTACATGATCAATCTGCCTGTTCTCAAGGGACACTGCCAGACTGCAATGACATGCGCAATGAAGAACCTCAAGGGAATAATGAGCGATAGATCCAAGAGGAAGTTCCATCAGTGGGGCCTGATGAAGCCTATCGCGGCTCTTAATGCAGCATATGCGCCATCCTTGACGCTTGTGGACAGCATCTCAGGAGATCTCGATTTCGAGGAGGGAGGAAACCCTGTTGAGACAAACAGGCTGATCCTCGGAGAGGATTCTGTTCTCATCGATGCGTATGCTCGTGAGCTCATGGGCTTTGCAAAGGAAGATGTCCCCTACATCGAGATGGGAGAGGCGCTGGGAGCTGGATCCGCAGACCTCTCTAAGGCTGTTATCAAGGAGCTCAACAGCCCTGATAAAAGCAGCAGCGCAAAGCCTGAGCATTACACAAGAAAGCTCAGGGAATACACGGATGCCGACTCTGCCTGCTCATGCTGCTATGCGAACCTGATACATGCGCTCAAGAGAATGGAGGATGAAGGCACGCTTTCACGCATAAGGGGAAGGAAAATCGCCATCGGACAGGGATGGAAGGGAAAGGAGATGAAGATCGGAGTCGGTGCATGCTGCAGCAAGGCAGAGCACGCTGTAATCAAATGCCCGCCTAGCGCTGCAGATATCAAGAAGATGCTTGAGGAGCTCTAAAACCTCAGATCGTAGATTCTATCCTCAGGATTCTCATTCTGCCTGAAGAAGACCGTCGTGAAGCCAGTCGTTGCTACGATATCGCTCTCGGTCCCTGATGCAAGGCGGGATGAGATTTCCTTTATCTGGTCCTTGCTGTTCTGGAAGCGGACCTTGACCAGCTCATGGCATCCAAGTGCCTGGTCCAAAGCATCCCTTACTCCATCTGAGTAACCATCCTTGCCGACATATACAACTGGATCTATCGTCTGGGCCTGCGATCTGAGATAGGCCCTCTGCTTACTAGTGAATTTCATGAGTGCTATGATATAGAATTTAGCAGAATCAGTCAAACTTTCATGCGTCCTCTGTTTCTGTATCTGAAATAGAAGAAGAGCATGAAAAGCGAAGTAAGGCCCCACGAGAACGGATAGACTGCCATCAGGGACTCGAAGCTTGCTGTATACGGGAATACAGCATAGACCCAGAAGAGGCGGAAGAGGCATGTCCAGAATAGAACGATCACAGATGGAAGCATCGAATATCCAAGCCCTCTGAGCGCAGAGCCTGCAACCTCGTAGACAGCTGTGAAGCACTGGAAGAGAAGCACTGTCTTCATCCTCCTTACAGCAAAGTCGATCACAGCAGGATCGGATGTGAAGATGAGCACGAGCTGGTTCCTGAATGCAAGGTATAATAGCGATATCGCCATCGAGACTGAAAGGGATGTGAGTGCGCACATATTATAAACCTTCCTGGTCCTATCCATCTTGCCTGCACCGTAGTTCTGGCTTACGAACGTTACAGTCGCCTGAGAGAATGCGCTTATTATGAAATAGGTGAAGGAATCGAAGTTCAGAGCAGTGGTATTCCCTGCGCTCGCAGCGGATCCGAATGAGTTGACAGCGCTCATTATCGATAGGTTCGAAAGGGAGAAGCACATCCCTGATATGCCGGACGGGACTCCGATCCGCACTATGCTCCTCAATGCGTCACGGTCTATGCCCAGACGTGTGAAAGAGACCCTGTATGGATACTCCTCCCTCAAAAGCACGAAGACAAGCATCAGGCAGCTTGCAGCGCTTGAGATG
>JAXFQZ010000151.1:0-3297 GCA_034178685.1 Candidatus Ornithospirochaeta sp.
TTGCTGTCAATATGATTGCAAACTGCGTATACAGAGGGGAGTCTGTACTATTCACTAGCAAGAACCATAAGGCTGTAGATGCAATCAAGGACAAGAACTGCGATCTCCTTGGAGACTCCCTTCCACTAGTCAGTTTCTGCATAGACGAAGAAGGAAGGTCAAGCTGGTTTGATTTTGATACCGTGCCGGTAATGGATGCGCTCGAGACGAGAATCGAGACTTGTGATCATGAGGCTGAGTGCCGTATGCTGTCAGCGCTAGGCAGGGTTTCTGAAATTGATAAGCTGGCATCAAAGGAGAAGGATGCCAGGAGGCGGTTATTCGATGCAAGCAGGAGAATCAGGAACAATTCAATAATTCTTGAGAGGCTCCTTGATGGAACAAAGCATCTCGAATATATCGATTCTATAGGAAGCGAGGATCTGAGGAGTCTAATCAAGGATTCAAGGTCGCTCTATTCTGCAGATCCATGGTCACGTGTTTTCCGTTTTTTCAGAAAGAAGCCGCTTGTCAGGAAGCTGAAGAAAGAGGTACAGGACAGTCCGAAGTATAAGGCTTATATAGATAACAATGATTTTCGCGGCTTCCATGAGCTCCTTGATAAAACCTGCCATAAGCTTGATGAGATAGAGAATGATAGGAAGGAATACAATAAGCTTGCAGATAGCATTGGCAAATCAAAGCTTACTTCAGATGAAATCATGGAGAGATCGGAATTGCTAAGCTCTATAGAGCCATTTGTTCCTGATGCTCTTGCCTATGGATGGTTTTCTTCTGCCATTGAAGCTGATGAGCATTCAAGAGAGATTCTCCGGGAGGTCAGCACTGAATTCAGCCATGATCGCAATACTGTTCTCAGAATAGATCCCAAGAAGCTTTCATTGGAATACTATCTTGAGGCAATGGATGCATTGCATAAAATACAGCCTGCATGGTCTACGACACTTCTCTCTCTTCATCTTGCATCTCCTCTTCTTCCCGGGACATTCGATCTTGCAATAGTTGATGAAGCGGCCCAGTGCGATTGCGTCAGTATAATACCGTTGATGTACAGGGCGAAGAAAATTGCGATTATTGGCGATCCTGAGCAGTTCCGTCCTATCCTGAATATGACAAGGAGGAAAGCTAAGCTTCTTGCGAGGGATTATATTTCACATTCTATGTTCTCTGATATGGCCTATGACACGAATTCCGCTTATTCACTTATCCGAAATGATGGAATGCCGTTTGTAATGCTGAGAGAGCACTTCAGATGCAATCGTGAAATAATCGATTTCTGCAGCAGTAATTTCTATAGGAAAGAGCTTGTTGTTATGACAGATCCGGAAAAGCAGAAGCTCCCATCTGTGTACACAGGCGAATCAATCCACTGGGTGGATGTGCCAGGAAGCTTGGATGAACAGGTAGAAGCAGCTGTAAATGAGCTTAAGCGCATCACTGATTCGGGATATGATGGGACAATAGGCGTTATATGTCCTCTAAAAATGGGAGTAACCAAGTTACAGGATAAGATATACCGTAATAATCTTTCTGGTAGTATCGACGTTAATACAGCATATGGCTTTCAGGGAGGGGAAAGGGATACCATCATATTCGTTCTTGCAAACAGCAATGATAGGCGAAAGGGACATAGGTGGTACACTGAATCGCCAGAGAACAGCAATATCTACAATGTCACAGTCAGTAGAGCCAGATCCTGTCTTGTTCTTGTCGGCGACAGGAATGGATTAAGAGAAAGCAGCAATCGAGTGCTTCGTTCGCTGTCTTTGTATCCTATGGATAGCGATGAAGAGGACTCAAGCAGATTCGATTCACCGCCTGAAAGCATTCTATTCCATGCTCTCAAGGAAGCTGGGATAATGACAATGCCACAATATCCAGTAGGTCCATACAGTCTTGATTTGGCTTATATCGATAATGGCAAGAAGATCGATATTGAAGTCGATGGCTATCAGTATCACTATGACAGATACGGCCATAGAAATGCACGCGATAAAAGAAGAGATGCATACATGGAAGCTAGAGGGTGGTCAATCATACGTTTCCCAGCAGTCGATGTCATGAAAAAGACATCATCATGCGTTGGGATAGCTCGTGATATGATTGATGCAAAGCGATGATTCCAGCTTGAATCAGGACCTCTCTTTGTGCAGAATAGTCGTTGTTTCGAAGGGGAGGGAATAGAGTGTTTGAAGCAAGCTTGCCATTGATACTCGTGCTGGTTTTCCTTTTTGGGCTTGCAGGGTTCATAGATTCCATTGCAGGAGGCGGTGGCCTTATTTCGCTGACATCCCTCTATGTCGCAGGGCTTCCTCCTGTGCAGGCAATAAGCACAAATAAGTTCTCGATGACGTTCGGGACGTTCTTTGCGACTGTCAACTATGCACGCGAAAGGAAGATAGTATGGCGCATTGTGCTCTCATCGATTGCCTTTGCCCTTATTGGCTCTTCGATAGGAGCACAGCTTGCTTTGGTCTATGCCGATACAATACTTAAGTACATGCTTCTAGCTGTTCTTCCGGTGCTTACAGTCCTCACTCTCAGGAAGAAGGAGGAGAAGGGTGGAAGGCTTATCAGGATCAATGAGGAACTAGGATCCTTCTCCATTACTGCTTCTGCTTATGCAGTATCTGCTTTTGCTTCTCTGCTGATTGGCATGTACGATGGCTTCTTCGGCCCAGGCACTGGCACATTCTATACGATTCTCTTCTCATTCATGGGGCTTCCCCTTATTTTCAGTGCAGGAACCACCAAGGTCCTCAACCTCACATCGAACATAGCGGCATTCATCACGTTCATCATGAATGGCACTATCCTATTCAGCGTAGGAATTCCATGCGCTTTCGCTTCCGTTGCAGGAAACCTGATTGGCTCAAGCTATGCATTGAGAAGGGAAGGAAAGGCAATCAGGAAGATACTGATTGCTGTCATTGCGCTTCTGTATGTGAAGATACTGATTGAGCTCTTCTTCTGATAACAGCATGTGGCAAGTGCATTCATGCCAAGTTCCCCTGCTATGGGAAGTGAACTACTCGGCAACAAGTTACCGAGCTTCTTGCTTCACTCACCACTGCCTGATTACACAATAGGGTGCAAGCAGGTCTTACATAGTGTCCACAAGCGTTTGGTTTGGCTGGTTCCCAGCCTACCATAAGTTCAAGAAGTCTTTTTTAGAGCAGATAACGTTACTCTCTATAAATACCAGCACGTTTTTCTCCTTACAGCTTTTTCAGCCAACCGTATCTATTTCATTCGGATCAGCACATGTCTGGACGAAATTCATTTACTGTCAGCCCT
>JAXFQZ010000084.1:0-6110 GCA_034178685.1 Candidatus Ornithospirochaeta sp.
ATCCGTCCTCCTGTTCACGTATTTCAGCGTGAACTGGTCTAATAGATAGCCCTCATGCACTGCATGGACCTCGACTCCGTCCACGCCTGCATCCTTGAGCATCTTCGAGGAGAGTGCGAATGAGCGGATGATCTCATCGATTTCCTTCTTTGTCATCTCCCTTGAGGGGACCTTATCGGACCATCTGTTAGGGGAGGGGCTTGCCGAGGCTGTGATCTTATCGAGGTTCATGAATGGCTTCGAGACTGTCCTGAGTACTGGGTTCGTGTATAGCATCTCCATCATGCTGCTGATAGTGAAGGACCTTCCGAAGCCTGCTGTGAGCTGCACGAAGAGCTTTGCGCCTGTCTTATGCAGCTCAGGCATCCAGGCCTTCAGGTCGCTGTACATCTTCCTGTTCTTATGGAGCCACTGCCCGAACATCGGGTTGTATACAGGCTGGCAGCCAGGGAGCACGAGCCCTACGTTGTTTCTGGCAACCTCCATTATGAACCTTGCTCCGGCTTTATCGAAATGGTTCTTCTCCATCCATCCGAATAGGTCGGTACCTCCCATGCTTGTCAGGACGATCCTGTTCTTTATCATGCATGATCCGATGCTCCATGGCGTGAATAGGCTTTCAAGCTTGCTGTCCATCTTCTCCTCCTTCGATTATCCCTTCAAGTATGGCGGCTGCAGAACCGCATAGCTTGCTGCATGGCCTTTTTCTGTAGTATTCCGCTGTCCTTTCAGATGGCACTGGATCATCCATCTTCCTGTCCAGTCCCAGGAGCGTCCTGCATACTACCGAGCCATTCTCTGCCTCAAAGGCCTTCCCTGCCTTCTGTATAGATTCGTAAAGGCCTGCTTTCGCATCCCTGTCATCCCTGCAATCGCTTCCAGAGAGAAGGGATAGGACCATTGCCATCCCGCTTACGGTCCCGCATACCTCCCTCATCCTGCCGATTCCGCCGCCGAAGCCCGACGATATTACCTTTGCGGCATCCCTGTATCTCTCATCAAGCAGGTCCTCGAACGCAAGGACCACTGACTGGCAGCAGTTGTATCCGCTCTCAAATAGCTTCTCTGCCTTTTCCCTTCTGTCCATCATCACTCCCAGCCGAAGCCCCTGAATACAGGCTCTCCTGTGTATTTCATGATTTCCCTTCTGCCTTCGATTGCATCGAGAGCCGAGTAGGCCATCTCCTCCTGCTCGACTTCCCCTCTGTATACGAATATAGGAGCGATCCATGAGCATCTCTTCCTGATCCCTTCCTCGATGTCCTGGAACCTCATCAGGCCTCCTGTGAGCAGTATCGCATCGGCTCTTCCCTCAAGCACCGCAGCCATTGCTCCGATCTCCTTTGCTATCTGGTAGATCATAGCGCTCCATACTATGCATGCATGCTCATCATTCTTCTCTACAAGCTCATGCACATGGTCTGCGCTGGATGTCCCGAAATGGCTGACGAAGCCTGCGGATCTCGAGCACATTGCAAGCACGTCTGAATCAGGGTTCATCCTTATGTACCTTGCCAGCTCTATGGCAGGGATGCTTCCGAGCCTTGTAGGGGAGAAGGGACCATCGCCGCCTGCGCCCTCCGTGCCATCGATCATCCTGCCCCTGTCATGGGCGCATATCGTTATTCCTCCATCTATGTGGCATACGATGTACCTTGCGTCCTCGTACTTCATGCCCATCTTCTCCGAATGGAGCCTTGCGATGCCCTTCTGGTTGAGCACATGGCACTGCGCTCTCTTGTATACTCCCTTGATTCCCGTTATGCGCGCTTCCGGTATTAGCTCATCGACATTCGTTGGATCGACAGTGAATGCCCTCTTGCCGAAATGCTCGGAAAGCCGGTATGCCATCATGACGCCGAGCTTCGCAGGGTGGTCGCTTCCTCCCTTGTCATCCCTTGTGTCCTCATAAAGCCTTCTGTCTATCTCCATGACTCCGGACCTCTGGCTGTATGCGCAGCCTCCGCGCCCGACGAAGACGTCGATGTCCTTGAATCCAAGGCCATGGCGGGATAGGATCCTCTCTGTCTCTTCCATCCTGAAATCCAGCTGGTCGTTTACGGTTCTGAATGAGAGGATCACAGGAGAATCGTGGAAGACGCTCTCTGTGAATACGCACTCCCTGTCAGAGAAAACGCTGATCTTCGTTGAGGTCGAACCCGGGTTAATGATAAGCAGTCTCATTCTTTCCTTCTCTTTTCTATCAGGATACAACCATGCCTGCTTTGGCACAATATGCTTTAAAAATCAAATCCTTTCTGCTATACCCATTCTATATGGGCAGAATCGGTATCAGCAGGGTCACGGCAGAATCCCTCCTCTCGTCATTGGAGGGCATCCCCGTCCCCTCGTTCAAGAGATCTTATTCATGGGATGAGGAGAAGACGGAAGCCTTTGTAAGGAAGATCGCTGACTCTGGAAGGGACGGCGCCTTCCTGGGAGTCGCTGTATTCACAGGCAGCAGCATTGTTGATGGGCTTTCGCGCATTGTGACGCTTGCGCTTCTATGCAAGGCCCTTGGACTGGGATACCCATCGCTTGAGAGAGTGTGGACACCTGAGGAGCTGAGGAGGATAAAGGCCAATTACAAGACAGTGAGAAGGTGCGTATCCATCTCAGGCCGCGATCTCCTGATAGATAAGCTCAGAAGCAGCGCATACCTTCTCCGCCTCGATGCAGAGTCTGTTGCGGATTCATTCTGCTTCTTCGATCCGGGCTCCGAAAGGGGAGTCTCCCTGGATCCTGCCGATATCCTCAAGGCATACCATCTTTGCTCGATGAGAGGAGAGAGCGAGAGCGTGAAGAAGCGCTATGTATCAAGATGGGAGAGCATCGGGAAAAAGGAGCTTCTTGAGGGGCTATCCATATGGCTCATGGTAAGGCTATGGTCAAGGGGCGAGCAATGTCCGATACTCTCTTTCTCATCCATCTCGGAATTCGAAGGCATCGATGAGCTAGCCGATTACCCCTTTGTGAAGAGGCTTTCCCCAAATGGCTCCGTGCATGACCCTGTCGTCAATGGCCGTCCTTTCTTCGATGCATGCTTCCGTTTCCTTTCCCTTCTTTCGGATGCCAACCGGATTATAGACAGAGTGTATCCATGCCTGAGGAGAAACTCTGAAAGCGAGAAGCCCTCATACATGCTTGCGCTCAGGATGCTTGAAGCGCTCTCAATAGCAGTCCTCGACAGATTCGGCGAGGAGGAGCTTGCGAAATCTGTTCCAATGCTCTTCAGGTACTCGTATGCGCTTCTTTTCAAGGATGAGGCGCTGCAGTGGAAGGATGCGAATGAGCACATGCTCTCTCCTTCCTCCATACTGAGGGTTATAAACACAAGCTTCGACCCATATAGAATCCGCTCTTATGATATAGAAGGGAACATGAAGGGGCTCAGAAACGTATCATTCAGGGTCAAGGGACCTGCTGAGCTTGTCGATTTCGATAAGGACTTCGGCAGATTCATAGGGGAGTGATGGATGAATAGCATTTCAAGCATACGCACTATCATAGAATCGGGATCCTTCATAATACCTGTATACCAGAGGGATTTCGCATGGAGCTCCCATGAGCTGGAGAGGCTTGTGGATGACATCAAAAGCGCTATGGAAAGCGGCAGGAAGGAGTACTACCTCGGCACTCTGGTCGCCTTCAGGCGCGCAGATGGAAGGATCGAGGTCGTTGATGGCCAGCAGAGGCTCACAGCCCTCTCTCTGATACTTGCGGTTGCACGCCCTGAGATCAGGATCGATCTCCATTACGAGGCAAGGGAGTCGTCAGACAAGGCTATGGAGATGCTCAGAAGCTCTGGCATATGCCCCTCAGATAGCATCTTCTCCCGTCCCTCTGAGCTATTGAGAGGCATCCTCGCAGGCAGAAGCGATGCTTTTTTCTCCTATCTGCTTGATAGTGTTTTCCTGCTATGCATCGAGCTTAGCCCTGATGAGGACCTCAACAGGTACTTCCAGCAGATGAACTCCAGAGCAAGGCAGACAAGCGTTACCGATGTGATCCTCTCTGAGATCCTGGCTAGGATGGAGGATGGAAGGGATAGGGAGCTATGCCGTCTTATCTGGGATGGAGTGAGGCATATGGATAGGTTTCTGCAGGAGTCGGTTCCTGAGAGGATATGGAACAGGATGCTCTATGGAGATGGATGGGCTCCTCTTCTCGATTCCGATCCGCTTTCCTGGTGGAAGATGGCCGCATCCCATGTCGAGGGAGATGGCGATAACGTGCTTACGGACATCGATGGCGCGCTTGCGATCGATGGTGAGGAATACATAAGGCCTAGGCTCAAGGAGGAGAAGCCGAGCGGGTACATGGGTATAATTAGCTACCATGAGTTCCTCCTTGTTTCCCTCTCCCTTTTCAGGGGAGTCGACTATGGCTGCGATGACAGGGAGATCCTTTCTGATTTCTCATCATTCATATCCAATTCATCATATGACACGCTGAGGTCATATATGTGCTTCCTGCTGAAGCTCAGATACCTGTTCGATACTTATATCGTGAAGATGAAGGACTCAGGCTTCATGCTCTGCCGCTATATTGACACGAACCAGTTCGTGCCTGTATTCAGGACTCTTGGCAGCGAGATAATAAAGGATGAGATGATTCTCCTTGGCAGGGACCAGAGGAGCTTCGTCTCATCCATTCTCAGTCATCTTGCCTCCTCACCCGAGGAGGATGAGGAAGCATTCCTTTCGTATCTTGAATCCAGGCTTTAGGTCACTTTCCGCTGTCATACAACGTGACAGCGCCATCGAAGTTGAGTCTTGCGCCGATTGAGACATAGGAGCTGCGTGTAGCATAGTAGGAATTGAGTATGAATCTTCCGTAATGCCATGTCACCTCGAACGATACAAGGTCGTTGACATCCTGTGCCAGGTTGATCGTATGCTCGAATTCCCATGGCCTATCAGGGTCGTAGTAAGCACGATCCTTTCCATTGGCTTCAAGCTCCTCTGTCTTGTATACGATCTTTCCTTCCTCGAATGCCCTGCATCCATAGGATAGCCTTGTCATTCCGAGCTTTTTGAATATAGGGTACTCAAGCTCGATGCCGAAGCTGACTATCCTTGCTCCATAGCTTTCTGGGACATCATCAGCAGTCGGTGCCACGGCTGTCCAGCTTGGGCTGAAGGTGTGTGGCATTAAATGGGTGCTTTTAAGATTGAAGTTCACTTCCGCATACATCCTTATTCCCTGGACAGGGTATACAGAGACCCCGAAGAGCGCTGAATCCATCCTGAGATACTTGAACCATTCATCGAAGCCTGGACTCACTCCACCGCCCTGCTCAAGCTGCTTGTATGTTCCATCCCCATAGTGCGTGCAATAATGGCTATAGCCGAATCTCATCGAAAGATACTTCGATACCTGCGCAGAGAATCCGTAGAAGTAAACGCCATCATAGCCGACTGTATCTGCTATTTCCCCCTCCATGACGTTTGTCAGGGAACCATGCACCGATAGGTCGATTGCAATAGGGGAGAGCCAGTGGTCGAATGTGAATGTGTTTCTCATGAGGGAAAGAGTCTCGCCTATATGATAGACAGCAAAGCATGGCTTGACCCTCCAGGTCGTGTTCTCATGGAAGTCGAATCTGTTTCCTCCCTGGTAGATGTATGTCGGGTATCCGTCATATACGTAAGCGTACTGGAAATCGAGACCAGCCCTGTTCCTGTCTGCATTGAACTCCCCGTAGAGAGGCTTGAACGATAATAAATCGAGCTTGTACTCGAATCCGGCAAAGGCAGAGGCTGCGCATAGAAGCATGACCAGAGCCACGAAGATGGATATCCTTCGTTTCATAATTCTATTCCTCTTTATAAGTGATGGTTTGAGGAGCATACAGCCTGATTCTATAATTTACAACACAATCAAAGAGGATTTTTTGAATCATACAACATATTGCATTGTATGTATTTACTATAATAACATCGGTTATTCGCTATTTGTAGTGGATAACCATCTCACATGATAGGCTGGAAACAAATATCAAGATCACCACAGCAGAAGTAAATCATGTTCATGAAGTTCTTCATGTTTCTGAATCCCCTGGCCCTGTTCTTGATTATGCTGATCTTGGAGTTGAAGCCCTCCAGGAT
>JAXFQZ010000128.1:0-3680 GCA_034178685.1 Candidatus Ornithospirochaeta sp.
TGAGCTCTTTGATTTCAGGCCATACGAATGGATGGAGGTTCATCTTTCCAGCTCGACCTCCCAGAAGATTCACTCCCTGCTCTTTGAGCCTTCTTGCGCTTGAGCCTGTGAGGAGGAACCTGATATCTGTTTCTTCAATCAACATATGAACCTCGTCCAGGAGCTCAGGAACTTTCTGGATTTCATCGATGATCACCAGTCCATCATGTATTCCTCTTGTCTCGATCTCATCACGCAGCACTCAAGGGTCTGCCTGGCACCTTCTTCTTATCCTTGCATTGAGAAGTGACCATGAAAGCTTCACGTCATCCTGAATCTGATTTGCTATCAAAGAGCTTTTTCCCGTCTGCCTTGGGCCGGAAAGGAAAAGAGACTTGCTCCTGAATTTTGACCGAATGTCTATGATGCGCTGTATGTACTTCTCTATATGTTACCGCTACTGCCATTAAATTACGAATTATGTTATTTCTACTAGCGATTTTTATAATAATTTGCCAGTAGCACGAACTTCATCCAACCTTATGCCTCCAGACATGAATCTAACCACTTGCTTGATACCTCTTGCCTTATCAATCATGGAATAACCATCAGAATGCGTACAGATTTCGCAGGAAATCAAAAAAATGAAATTCAGGAATACTTATCTGTAAAGCAGTTGCGTATATGCATAGTAGACGGGTTCCGACACGGCGATATGCTATCGGAAATTGCAGGGAACAGTCTTCCCATTCGATGCAACGTTCTTTCTATTATCTGAAATATGATGCTGAAGCAGAGGCTTCAGGGATGGTTTTGGGTAGAACTTAAGAAAAAGAGCATAGAGGATCGATATCGAAAATAGCCATATCCTTGTCTCATGCGCAAAGCGTCCAAACCAGCACAGGAGAAAACTATGGCTACGGCTATGCATTGTTCAGAAAGCTTCCTGATTTCAATACAGCTGCATTCACAGACATGAGGATTGGAACATCAGAAGATGGGTTCAGGCCTGTTTATGAGGAGGCCAGGGCAAACAAGAGGCTGTCCGACAGATGTCCTGTATGCGGAAGGAAGTGTCCTGCTTACGATCATGGTGGCGGAAGAGTCAGGATGAGGAGGTCTCAGCAATGCCGGAATCGAGGCCACCGACAACAAGATCAGCCTTCTGATAAGGCGAAGCTATGGGTTCAGGAACATCGATTCAATGCTGAAAGCGAGAGTCGATCAAGGAAATCAGAAAAATCAAAGCCATACTTTGGAATTTATCAGAAATATCAAAGCAGTACTTTAGGATTATTGATTTTTCACAAGCCTTTGAAACAGCTTCTGATTGAAAAGAGGCGATGAACGATGAGATCCCGTTACAATCACAGATTATAGTGTCACAGTCCGGAATTGATGTAGAACAAAACCGCAGAATGCCCAAAAGCTGGAAAATCTAGAAAACTGAATTCTGAAGACACATCTCACAAACGGAGCCGGGGCCGGAAGGGCGATCAGATCCGGTTTTCATAGAAATACTGCTGCACTATTTGAAACACTCAGTGGTAGATTGCTCAAAATGCAGTTTCGATGCGCAGAAAACTATGTTTTGCCATCTGACAGATGAAGTGTGAATGCCCTTGCCACTGCAGGTGGGATGGAAAGAGAGGCTTTTCCTGATCCGTGTCAAGAAAGGGGTGCTCTCCTGATGGCTCAGCATGCGTGGGATTCTTCGTGCGTCTTCTACGAAAGAGACTGGAAAGGATGGACCCTTGATGATTCCATGCACTTAAGTGACAGGTACCTCAGCTGGTTCAGGAATGAAAGAATCAAGATAGCATTAAGCAACAGAAGTCCAAAGGAGCATAGAACTGAACTTGTTGTAATATTTATGAAATAAGCCTAGGAAAACATCCGTACTCCCATTGAGACTGGAACGCAATCACCTGCAAACGTCGATATTCGGACATCTTTGATTCTTGCATCATCTAATAGTACCTCCATTAGCTCTGGTACGTTATCAGGGTAGGACCCAGGAGTCGCTGTCAGATTCCTCTGCGGATCCGAATCGATCACCAGGACTCTGTTTTTTTGCAAGAGCTATGGCTGTTGTGGTCTTTCCCACACCGCCTTTCTGTTTTGTCATCACGATTGTTGTCATGAATTCATCCATATCCATTGGATCCAATAACCATCCAGGTATTTGAATACTGGTTTATTCATCCCAATGTTATGGGGATTACTCCCTATAAGACAACGTGTTGCAAAGTACGCACGTAACACCGTTGCACCTGTATTGGACTTGGTTCCGGTATATTTGATTCACTTTCTGCCAAGTATCAGGAGACATATAGGACGCTATCCTGTTATTGCTGAAGGCAATAAAGACTCCACCGATTCTTCAGCTGTTCATTGTTCGCTTTTGCCGTATGATTGCACGCTTTTTCTCACACCGTTCCAGAATACAGTGTTCAGACAATCTTTCCGCTCCAGAGATCTGAAAGGAAATCCCTGTAAGGCAGGATGAGAATCCCGTTATCCAGAAGCTGTGGGTAATCCTCCCTGCATACCAGGATGTACTTCTCCATCAGTCCTTCTTCCATGAGTGCCTTCAGCCCTTTCAGATCCCTTGGTGAGACACGCTTTGCCGCTTTCACTTCGATAGCAGCCTTGTCCTTGATGATGAAATCAACTTCCTGTCCACTCTGGGCATGCCAGTATGATAAGCCTTCTTTATCGATGCCTGAATAATCGAGGAAGCTGCGGATCTCCATTGCTATGTAGTTCTCGAAATACCTTCCATACTCTGCTGTCCCTTCCTCTATTGCAGACAACCCCTGAAGCTTTCTGGTCACACCAATATCGAAGAGATAGAACTTGCTTGAAGCATTTGGCTTCCTGATCCTCGTCTTCCTATAGGGAGGTACTTCGAAGCCAATGAGAGTGTCGATAAGGATGCGATACCATTCACGGACACTTACACCGCTTATTCCGACATCACGTGCAACATTCTCGTAGTTTGTAATCTCTCCGCTCTCTGTGGCGGCAATTCTCAGGAACTCCCAGAATGGAGGGAGATTCCTCACTTCACGCTCTGCCTCGATTTCTTCCTTCACATAGAGTCCGACATAATCGGAGAGGAGGCTTTCATGATCATCACCGCTGAAAGCTGATGGAAGAAGGCCAGATTGGAATATCGTATCAAGAGAAGGGCCGAATCCTTTGATTTCAGGCCAGACGAGAGGATGGAAATTGAGTCTTCCTGCTCTTCCTCCAAGAAGGTTCACTCCTGTCTTCTTCAGTTTTCTCGCACTTGATCCAGTTAGAAGGAAATGGATATCGGTCTCTTCAATGAGAAGATGCACTTCATTGAGGAGATCCGGCAGCCTCTGGATCTCATCAAGGACGACAACACCGTCATTGATTCCCTTTGCCCTGAGAGTGTTCCTAAGAAGGGAAGGACGCGTTGAGAGATCACGGTAAAGCTCATTGTCCAGCAGTGACCACGAAAGCCTTGGTTCTGCAAGCTGGTTCTTGATATATGAGGATTTTCCAGTCTGCCTTGGGCCGAAAAGGAAGAGTGATTTCTTCTCAAGGTTCTTGTCTATTTCTGCGATTCTCCCAATGTAGTTCCTCATTCATGGCTCCTCATAAATGAGTCTATCAAAGAAATCAGGAAAATCAAAGCCATGCTTTGGAATTTATCAGAAATATCAAAG
>JAXFQZ010000174.1:0-12967 GCA_034178685.1 Candidatus Ornithospirochaeta sp.
TCATATTCGCTCCGATAAGCGCAAGGAGAACGAAGGCGATCCAGTGATCGAATGACTGGATAAGGGAAGAGAACCTCGATCCAAGAAAATAGCCTATAGCTGGCATCAGGGCCTGGAATGCACCGAACCATAGGCCAACGACAGCGCATTCACCGATCCCTGTCCTATGAAGAGCAAGGCCTTTGCAGATACTCACTGCAAAGGCATCCATGCTAAGGCCTACGGCCAGCAAAAAGAGCTCTATCGCTCCCATCAGGATCTCACAGAATCAGCGACTGCAGATGCAATGGCTTCAAGCTGATCAATCTGACACTCCTTGAGGGAGGACTTGATGGAGAGATTATCAGCAATGATCCTGATGTTCTTCATCTGGGACAGCAGCTCTGTCATCTTCTTTCCGGCAGAGAGCGCCCAGGTTCCGTTCTCGATAACCGCGACATCCCTGTTCTGGAATGAATGAGCCTTCAGCTCAAGAAGCAGGGCCTCCATCTTAGGGAAGATCTCAGCGTTGTATGTCGGCGAAGCGAATACAATAGTGCTGTACCTGAAGCACTCAGCGACAAGGTAGGATACATCGATTGAGGAAGCATCATACATATGGATGTTCCTGACGCCCTTCTCTGCAATCATAGAAGCAAGCGCAGACATAGCGCTCTCGGTATTCCCGTAGATCGAGCTGTAGATGATCAGAGCGCCCTTCTCCTCAGGCTGGTAGCCTGCCCAGAGAGCATGCTTCTCGATGTAGTATCCGAGATTGCTTCTCCACACCGGTCCATGAAGAGGGCAGATCGTCTTGATTTCGAGAGCGGAGGCCTTCTTGAGAAGACTGGTTGTCTGCATTCCGTACTTTCCGACGATATTGATGTAATACCTTCTAGCATCATCGAGCCACTCCTTATCGAAATCGACCTCATCGTCGAAGAGGGAGCCCGAAAGCGCACCGAATGTGCCGAACGCATCAGCAGAGAAAAGGACCTTCGCTGTCTTGTCGTATGTCACCATGACCTCAGGCCAGTGCACCATGGGAGCCATTACGAATGTGTATTCATGCTTTCCCGATGAAATCGTATCGCCTTCCTTGACGATGATGGCACGGCTATCGATATCGAAGGAGAAGAACTGCTTGATCATCTGGACTGTCTTGGCATTTCCCACGACCTTGACATCAGGATACCTGAGGACGACCTCCTCAAGGCTTGCGCAGTGATCGGGCTCCATGTGGTTCACGACGACATAGTCAAGCTTCCTATCCCCAAGAGCATATGAGAGGTTCTCGAAGAACTGCCTTGATACAGAGAAATCCACAGTATCCATCAGGACAGTCTTCTCATCGAGCACCAGGTAAGAATTGTAGCTTACTCCTCTTGGGATCGGATATACATTCTCGAACAGGGCAAGGCGTCTGTCGCTTGCGCCTACATATACGATATCGTCTGCAATCAAACGTGTATTGTGCATTTTATAATCTCCTGAACAGTTTTCTCCATAATAATAGCTGAAGCCTCAATAAATTACAACTTAATGGCTATTCCACTTAATAACATATGAAAACACGCGATAATCGCTCCAGGAGGAAGAAACGATGATAAGAGCAATAGCCATAGCGATGGTGCTATGCATCATCTCATCATGCTCCCTTTTCACTGATGGCCCAGTGGGAGAGCAGAAGGAAGAGAGCGCAAGGCAGTATGCGCTTGAGAGCGGAGACAGCATCAGCGTATTCATGGAGAGTGCCGATGAAATCGAAATAAGGCATAGCCCGGATGAGCTCATCGCCGGAGGGAAGGCCTACCCGATCGAAGAAGGAAGGATCTGCGTATACTTCAGGAGCCTTGGAATCGCAATCGAAGACGATGCGCTGAAGATAACCGATGAAGAGGGAAACGCCATCCTTCTCTACAGGGCGAAGTGATAACCCCCTCCTACAGCGAGCTTGATGATGGACGAAGCTGACATGAAGTCATAGGAGTAATCAGCTCCTATCCTGAAGTCAAGCCTTTCGTTCCTGACATAGTACCCGAAGTCAACCCCCATAAGAACCTGATGGAAGGTGCTGAATGCAACATCAAGCTTGCTGTTTCCGCTGTTCTCCTGAGCGATCCTTCCGTATCCGTACTTCACCATCACATCCGTATATAGGCCGCTATCCCCTATAGGGAAATCGAGCGCAAGCCCAAGCCCAGCCAGATGTATATGGTCGAATCTATAGCTGAAGTACGATGAAGTGCTTGTATCCTTGCATGCAAAGCCCACAGGAATGCTGAGGCTGTATGATGCGGTGATCCCCATTGTCCTGATAGGCAGGAACCTTACGGCAAGCTCTGGCCCGAGAAGGGTCACGGATGAGATATCCTCCGAGTAAGGGACCTTGAACGACGAAGCAAGCTTATCGGAAAGGAAGAGCATGGAATAGTCAAAGTCCGCATCGATCGAGAAATCCGATGGGAAGGCCTGGAATAACGATAGCGCTATGAGAGCAATAAGGAATATTCTCTTCATGTCTGGATTATCCCCGAATCATCAGCGATTGTCCATCAGAAGACATAGCCGAGCGCCAGCCTAGCCCCAGCCTTGATCATGGAGAATCCATTCTCGTAATAGGCTGAATCAGACTCTATGAACTTGAAGAGATCTGCGCGTATTGGGACATCCAAGGATAAGAATAGCCTATCGGTGATCATCATACCGGCAAAGGGCTCCGTCTCAAGCCCGAAGAGAACTCCATCACGGAAATATAAGAGGCTTGCGACGCAGAGCCTTATCGAGGCTCCATAATGAAAGCGTCCAAGGGCTGCCCTGATCCTTATGCCAGCGGATACGGAGATCGAGATATCGCCCTTCTCCATAGTCCCCGTGCTTCCATTGCCGGGACCTCCGGATACGATTATCTCGCTTTCGAAAGGAAAGCCGAATGAGAGATCGGCCGAGATGCCTATGCGCGATGACTGATCGGGAAAGAGGGAGAATGAAACAGATGAGAAGACATCGCTTCTCTTGATGAACGTATCGCCTGCTGAAGCAAGCGGAGGAAGTGGATTCGAGAATGCATTGGTAGTATATGAATAACCCACTGAATGTGAGAGCATGCACTCAGGCTTTGCGCATATCGGAAGAAGCATAAGCATCAGTACAGCGGCAGCAATCATCTTTCTCATATAGCAAGGCTCACTCCATAGCTCTGTGCGGCATACGCATCCTCATTGTAGCATGGATCGAACACGCATCCGATCCTGTAGAAAACCGTCCCTATCCCGAAAAGCGAATACTCAGCTTCAAAGCCATAGCTAGAGACGCTCTCGAGGACACCTCTGCCATCTGATGAGTTGAGCTCATGGCCGAATGCAAGAGCGTAGTCGACGAAGAATGAGACAGATGGGTGGAAATCCTCTGAAGCAAGCTGTGGGCCATATAGCGTAAGAGCGGCATGCAATGATAAAAGCTGGCTGCTGTTCGGCGCCTTTGTCCCCCAGATGGATGAGGAGAGCGCATAGGCAGGAACAGCCTTGCCTATAGCCATCCTCTCGGATATATCAAGATCGAAGACAAGCGAGAGATTGCAGAAGCCATTGCTTCTCTTCCACGCAAAAGGCGTATATGAAAGCGAGAGGCAGCTCTCAAGAGTCAGGAAATCGCACTTCTTATCGGAAAGAGGCATGAAGGGCGGAGAGTACCTGAAGGATGAGGAGAAAAGGACCCCATCACGCTCCGTCTCCTTCTTCCTCATGTAATCGATCTCCAGCGTGAGCGCTATCGAAGTATCGAGCATCATCCTGTTCCCGCTGAGCTCCGGAGCTCCTATGAAGGACGATGACAGAAATCTCTCAGTGTGGTCAGCTGTCCAGAAGAGCCCCTCCATCTCGCCTCCTCCAGAGAGCCATCCAAGGCGCTCGAAAGCGCTTTCGAACCTTCCCTCGATCGCTGCCTTTGCTGTCACAAGGTCCTTTGAAGTGAACACCTGATGGAAAAAGCCCTGCTTGAAGAAGAGGGAGAAATGATCGAATAGCACAGTGTATGTCCTTGGGTATGATACGGGATGGAGCGCATAATGCTCTCCGTTATCGGGGTTCTGCATCAGCGTCCTGTACTCAAGCCCATTGTCAAGGCGGAAGGAAAGCCCTGTAAGAGAAGGCGACAGCAGATCCGGTACAGGGAAATCGAACTGGTAAACAACGGATGATGGAAGAATCCCGCTTGCCAGATCAGCTTCGGTCCTGACTTCCAGCACATGGTAGCCGAAGCCTATCGCATGCAGAGGAAGGGAAACAGCAAGAATCAGAAGAAGAAGCGTTTTTCTCATATACCCGCCTTATAGAGATACATAGAACCTCAGGGATGCATCCTGGCTCCAATGGGGCTTGATTGCCTCAAGTCCGTTTGCCATCGAATACTCGAACCTGTATTCGATCCTGATGAATCCAAAGAGCCTCATATGGAATATGCCATCGAATGCGCTTCTGTACTCAAGTGCCTTATAGCTAGCCGATGAATCATTCATCGCATTGCCGAATAGCAGCCTATTCGTGAATCCAAGCTCGATGTACGTAAAGCAGTCGCTCGCGATGAACTGGGGACCGACGAACCTTATGTATAGCCTATCGATGAATGAGCCTCTCAGATGATCGAGATTCAGCATCTCAGGAGGCACGGTATCGCCGAATATGTAGCTTAGCTCATTATAGTGGCCAAGAAAGAGATTCGTCCAGTTCCAGCCGTTCTTCTGCTTTGATGTGAAGATAGTTATGTATTCCTCTGCTATTGCCTCCAGCTTGGCAAAGTCGCTGACGGGCACTCCCATGCCCTGGTTGAAAAGCCATCTCGGCCCATAGTAGCACGTTGCCTCAGCATATGCGCCATCATATGCATCCCCTGCCCCTGTGCTCTTCCGGAAGTTCCAGATGCTCTTTATATACATATAGCTGTTCCAGGCATCCCTGCTTCCCATCAGCCACGGGGTGCCATATAGCAGGGTGCCGTCAAAGGGATATGCAGCATTTCCGCTTCCGTCCACGAAAAGAGGCTGGAATGATGATGCGGACTGCGAGAGCGTGAGGCTCTCCTTGGCATTCTGGAAGGCTGTATGGAATCCAAGCCTTATCTCAGTCAGTGGATCCTTTCCATTTATGGACCTGCCGAACCCCTGGCCGAGATACAGGTCAAAGGAAGAGGCGGCCTTGAAGTACTGGCCATTTCCCGTCTTCCACTCGTTGACAGGCTCCCCAGACCACCATGGCTTTCCAGTAACTGCATCGTACTTATCGATCTCCTTCTCCGTGAATGAGAATGAGACACTCAGGTTGAGCCTTGCCTTATCAAGGGAGGGAATCATGCTCAGGTGCCTGTAATACTCGAATGAGGTCCCAAGCGGAAACAGCCCCATTCCGAAACCGAGGGGACCTGATGAGACTCCAGTAATGCCAGTCTCGAAATAGAGGGAGGAAGCTGGCAATTGGAATAAAGCATATAGGACAAGAAGCAGAGCCAAAGCCTTTTTCACATTGCTATGTTAGCACATAAGGGATATTTGCTACATAGATTATTCCAATAGAAACGCTATGATGCTATTCTATGCCTAATGAAACGCAATGGAATCAGGCTATCTAATGGAGGAAGGCTTGCCCTGGGCTTTGCTACGATCATAGCGCTTGGCACTATCCTTCTCTATCTGCCTGTATCTCATAGGAATGGCGAGAGCCTCTCCTTCATCAACTCCCTTTTCATTGCAACATCGGCTGTCTGCGTCACAGGCCTTACGCCGGTTGATATCTCACAGGTGCTCAATGCCTTCGGAACGACAGTGATGATGGTCCTCTTCCAGATCGGAGGACTTGGATACGCTGTCATAGCATCGGCAATAGTATCAATCAGGAACGGGCAGATGGATCTCAGAAGCAGGGCAATGCTCAAGGATTCCTTCGGAGCCGACAACAGTACAGGGGCAAGCACGCTTCTGAAGACAGCTATGCTCGTCGTAATAGCAGTCGAGATGCTTGGGACCCTGGTGCTTGCGATACCGTTCTCATCGCAGTATGGGATAGCACGAGGCATCTACATTGCGCTGTTCACGTCTATATCAGCATTCAACAACGCAGGCTTCGACCTCTTTTCGACAAGCCTGATATCATACAGCTCAGACCCGCTAGTCATTATCACAGTCTCAATCCTCATTGTGCTAGGAGGACTTGGCTTCGTATTCTATCTTGAGCTCTTCACTCATAGGAAGGGATCGAAGTTCTCAATCCAGTCGAAGGTAATCGCATCGATGACACTGGCTCTGATCCTGATAGGATTCCTGTACTTCCGCTTCTCATGCTCGCTTGACTGGCTCGACGCCTTGTTCCAGTCCGTGACATCGAGGACAGCAGGCTTTGCATCTATCGACCAGGGCACGCTTACCAATTCAGGAATGATGGTAACCATCATACTCATGTATATCGGAGCAAGCCCAGGTTCAACAGGAGGAGGAATCAAGACAACATCCTTCTTCACAGCGATCCATTCATCCATATGCCTCCTTCTTGGCCGTGAGCCAGTTCTTTTCAAGAGGAGGGTCAGCTCGGAATCCGTGATGAGGGCCCTTGAGCTCATTGCGATAAGCCTGATTGTGATGGGGCTTGCGTTTACCGTGCTTACCATCACGGATCCCGGCATCCCATTCGAGAATCTTCTCTTCGAGACTGTATCTGCATTCGCGACAGTGGGGCTATCGATAAACACGACACCGCTTCTATCGCTTGGCGGTAGAATGACGATAATACTCCTTATGTATATCGGAAGAGTGGGAATCCTCACGATAATCACATCTTTCACTATGCCTAAGAAGCAGGTAAGCTATCTCGAGGAAAGGATAGCGATAGGCTGATATATATACAGGAACAGAAGGCAGGATATGAGGAAAAACGGATTCAGTACATATGGGATAATAGGACTCGGAAGATTCGGGCTTGCAGTGGCTGAGGAGCTGATAAGGCTCGGCAAGAACGTAATCGCGCTTGATAAGGACCAGTCCAGGCTCAGGAGCCTCCAGGACACAAGCGCTGATGCCTATGTCATCGAGGAAGTATCGAAGGAAGCATTCATAGATGCTGGCCTTGAGGATGCGGATGTAATCATCATAGGAATAGGAAAGGATATTGAATCAAACATCCTTGCAGCTCTCAATGCCAAGGAAATGGGAGCTGAAAGAGTCATAGCTAAGGCTACGAGCGAGGACCATGCGAAGATCCTCGAGAAGATAGGTGCAGAGGTCATCTTCCCTGAGGTGGATATCGGCAACAGGCTTGCAAAGCGTCTCTCAAGCGCCCTTGCAGAGGATATCCTTCCTCTTTCCGAGGACTTCTCGATAATCCAGATCAAGGTGCCGGAGAGCCTTACGGGAAAGACGATTGTCGAAGTCAACCTCAGGAAGAAGTACGGCGTCAATGTCATAGCCACTATCATCGATGGCAAAGCCAACGGCGTCATCGAGCCAGAGACCATGCTCTCTTCCGATATGGCACTTGTCATATCCGGAAGCAATAAAGGCCTCGATGCAATGCAGCGAGACCTTTCCAGATAGATTACATCAGCTTCCTGAAGAGCGCCTTGAACTCCTCTACAGTCGTTGCCTTCGGGTTTCCAGGAGCGCATGCATCATTGAATGCGGACTCTGAAAGGAAATCAAGGTCGCTTTCCCTGATTGCCTCAAGGCGTGTAGGGATCCCTACATCAGCAGAGAGCTTCCTGACAGCATCGATTGCGGCCTTCCTGTACTCATCCTGGCTCATCGAGTCAACGCCCTCTACGCCCATAGCCCTTGCAATCTCCCTGTACTTCTCGCCAGAGCAGTCTGCGTTCCACTCCATTACGATAGGAAGCGACATAGCGCATGCAACTCCGTGAGGAGTATCATACACAGCGCCAAGCGTATGGGCCATCGAGTGGGCAATGCCAAGTCCGACGTTGGAGAATCCCATTCCAGCGATGTACTGGGCAAGAGCCATTCCTTCCCTGCCCTCCTTTGTGTTAGCGACAGCACCCCTCAGGCTATTTGAGATGAGCCTGATTGCCTCGAGATGGAACATGTCAGTCATCTCCCAGGCACCCTTGGTAGTATAACCCTCGATCGCATGAGTAAGAGCATCCATTCCAGTAGATGCAGTAAGCCCCTTAGGCATGCTCGACATCATATCAGGATCGACTACAGCGATTATTGGCATATCGTGCGGATCGACGCAGACGAACTTCCTCTTTCTCTCTACATCCGTGATTACGTAGTTGATAGTGACCTCGGCAGCTGTTCCAGCGGTAGTAGGCACAGCGATTATAGGGACACATGGGTTCTTTGTAGGCGCAACGCCCTCAAGGCTCCTTACATCCTCGAACTCTGGGTTTGTGATGATGATTCCGATAGCCTTTGCAGTATCCATCGAGGATCCGCCGCCGATAGCGATGATGGCATCAGCCTTGCTATCCTTGAATGCATTGACTCCATGCTGTACGTTCTCGATAGTCGGATTCGCCTTGATATCCGAATATAGATAATAAGGTATGCCTGCCTCATCAAGAAGATCCGTAACCTTCTTTGTCACTCCGAACTTCACAAGATCCGGATCAGAGCATACGAATGCCTTAGCAAAGCCATGGTTCCTGAACTCAGTCACGATTTCCTTTATTGCACCTGCTCCATGGTATGAAACAGGATTGAGGGCTATTCTATTAGCCATATCTTCCTCCATTTGATTAAGCTATTATTGAAAATAACAATCAATTCCCTATAAGTAAAGTTTTATCGATAGATTCACATAATATACAGACAAGGCATAAACAATACAAAAACAGCATCATCTGCTCATTATGTATTGACTAATTGCTTCAATTCATTAATATCTACTAAGGAATACGACAAAATGGCATTATTTTGTCTAATTACTCAGCAAGGTTTAATATGAAAAAGAATACAATCCTAATTGCAGTCATGGCGCTGCTTCTTATCTTCAGCTGCGACATGAATCCAGTAGACGGAGAAACAACAACATCGCTTTCCGTTACAGTAAGCGATGCGGAACTCAATGAGAGAACCCTTCTCCCTAATGCTGCAGTGGTTCCAGACAACTACAAAGCAAGGCTTCTTCAGAACGGAGAAGAGAAGTACAGCGCCGTTTCTGCATCTGGCACAATCTTATTTGGATCAGTGCGGATCGGAGATTACGATATCGTAGTAGATGGCTACAAGGGAAGTACGCTTGTAAGCAGCGGAACAAGCTCTATCAGCCTCTCTGCTAACGGAGAGAACACTGCAACTATTGCATTGAAGCTTCTTACGCAGGGCGAAGGTCTCACAGGATCCATTGAAGTCAAATTCGACTGGTCAGCAGTAGTGAATTCAAACGGTTACTTTAAGGACATGTACGATAAGGGCCAGTTCAGCTTTGAGCTCTATGAGAGAAAGACAGTAGATGGTAAGGGAGTTGATACCAAGATCGGTAACACACAGACAGCTCCCGCAAATGCAACATCCTACATATTCAGGCAGGATGGCATTCCTGTAAGCAACGGTTTTCTCGGAATCTTCAAGATGAAGGTGGGCAACGACCTGGTCATGGAATTCGGACCATCCTCATTCCAGATCTACTCAGGACATGTATCAAGGCCTGATGCAAATGACGCAAGCCTCTTCACTATCACATCAAGCAATGCTCCTACATACTCAAACGAGGTAGCATTCAGCGTTGACTACGGCGAGGATCCTGAGACACAGCTTAAGGTAGACGCAACGGTACGCGGAACCAAGAACAATCTTCTCTACCACAGTGTCATCCTCACCCTCTCTGATCCGTCGAATTCCAGCAATACAGTGACTGAGACAATCGATACGACATCCCTTGCAGATGATGTCAGGACCATAAGCCATACATTCAGAGGCCTTACTACAGGACACGAGTACATCATCAGCGCAAAGGCAATCACAGTTCGCGAAAAGCCAACGCCAGTCTCAACTATTAGCATGAAGACAAAGAGGCTTGTAACAGGAATCTCAATCCCTACACAGCTTCCTCAGTCCTTCCTCACATACAATGATAAGTTCTTGCTTTCTGCAGCCGTTGAGCCAAGCGATGCAACAATTAAGGATGTGGAATGGACAGTCTCTGACAGAGAAGTCCTCACAGTCTCTCAGGATGCAGGCCAGGCATACTTCTATGCAAAGAAGCCTGGTAGAGCGACGATTACAGCTAAAGCACTCGATCCAATGAGGGATGGAAACTATGCAACTGCAACAACAGGTGTGGTTACAGTAAAGCTCTCACAGCCTGATACGCCTACAGTAGAGAAGGACAACTATGCTTCGACTAAGCAGACATACCTCCTCGTCCATTGGCCGATTGTAAACTATGCTGAGTCATACGATATCTATAGGAGTGTCAACAACGGAGAATACGTGCTTCTGCAGTCAGGATTTGCTGATTCTGAATACAGGGATTCGGATATCAACGCAGGCGATACTTACTCTTATAAAGTCATCGCAAAAGCACCAACCCTTGCAGTTAACGAATTCGATCCAACCTCGACAATGAGCGTTGCATCCAATTCCGTCGCTCCGCTCCAGCCTACGATCACGCTTGTCCAGCCTACAATCAGCAACTTCAGGCTGCAGATTGTCGATGGACAGGGTGTTGTACCTTCAGACATCACAGTCACACCAGATCATAGTGTTACTCTGCAGCTGCCTGCTGTCGAAGGACTCTCAAGCTACAACTGGTATGTCAATGGCATACTTGTAAAGGCCAACAGCAACACTGTAGAGCTTACAGCTGCTATGCCGCAGGTACAGGACTATGAAGCAGATGCCAACTCTCTGATGGTTTCAGCAACTGATGCTAATGGCAGGATCTACAGCTCTACGATCTACTTCCGTGTTGTAACTGTCCTCGATACAGGCGTCGAGCTCACAATCGATGATGCAATCAGCACGAAGGCAAGCAATGTAAAGCTTGCAGCAGAAGTCCTTCCTAAGGATGCTACGATCAAGTCTCTTACATACCATTCAGACAACGAGGATGTAGCAACAATCGATGGAAGCGGAAACATCACAGTCAAGGCTTATGGTACTGTCACATTCACAGCTACTACTACTTCAGGAAAGACAAACTCCAGGACTGTTATATTCTATGAACCGATTGATAAACACGATCAGATCATCAATATCGTAGCCAATGTACTGAAGACACACATTACAGCTGCAAACTCCCAGTTCGGTGGAGATTGGTGGGAAGGAAGTGCCAATGAGTATAACGGAAAAGATGATAACGGAAATAGCAACATATACATCAAGTCCAGTTCAAGAACAAGTCAGTCTGCAGGCTATGTAGAGATCAAGGATGGATATACCGTCAATAGAGATAACTATGGTCCATTTGTTCTCAAGACCAGTATCAATCTGCAAACATGGGCAAAGGATCCATTCAGTGGATACTTATACAATGACCCACTTGAATCCGTTGCAGATAACGGAGTTGGAGAAATCGAGGTTACTCTTCCTTACAACCAGGGAACAGCTAAAATCTCGTTCCCTCAAGAGCTCCATGTTATTAACAATACTGGTACATATAGAGTCAGCTTAAATGGCTCAGATAAGGATTACGCTTATTCATCGTATCCAGTTCTCTAAAGACAGAGATACAGCACCTCCAGGCGACTGGAGGTGTTTTTTTCACCAAGCAAATCAATTGAGAAAGAAACCCCGAATGCTGGAAAAACCTTGCAGGAGGGGTTCTTCTATTAAGATATGAAGATGATTGGATAGCATTGAGAAATGAATTCTCTTTCTATATCACCAATAAGCATCATGTTGGCTTCAGATTCCTATGGTTCTAGAGATCGGGATATAGGCAATGTATGTGCTATGTGGCGTTGTTCCATATTATATTGTATCCTTTGCATATATTCAGGAGGTTTTATGAATAATAGAAGAATCATTATGGTAATTGCCATAATAGCAGTCTCTATTTCGTTGCTATTCGCAGGCTCTGACAACAGGCAGAATATCTACAGGGTCGATTCCCCGGAATACGAAGATCTGAAGTACCTGTATATTATGACAGGGCATTCGCTTCCTTCGACAACATGACCATGGTCGGAGGATGAGCTTGCAAGGATGCTTGCCAAGATAGACCGCTCTTCCCTGTCAGGAAGCGCAGCAGATCTCTACGACAATCTTGATTCCGTTCTCAATCAGGAGAGAAAGGAGCTATGCGAAGGATTTGCTATCAAATGGGGATTTGATGCAGACCTTGAGACATATACCCACACAAATACAGCTGATGATCAGTTCATCGGAAGGTTCAACTGGAACTACAGCATCCTTAATCACAAGCCATTCCTGAACATCAAGCTTGAGACATGGCCTGTAAATTCATTCTATGGCTATGCTGAGCTTTCAATCCAGAACTACCTTCATACTAAGATGGCTGGTGTACCTGAGTTCGGTGAGACAGCATTCAATACGAACATCCCTACATTCCAGAACCCACCTGTATTCAATCTTGCTATGCTTAACTTCAATATCCCTTATAGGGCATTCGCTTCAGCTGGAGGAGATCACTGGAGCCTTCAGGTAGGAAGGGACAGGATGAGCTGGGGTCCTGGTGAGACTGGCAACTTCGTTGTAGGTGACAACATCCTTTACCATAACATGGCAAGGTTCACGACCTACTTCGATTCCTTCAAGTACACATTCGCTACATCGTTCTTCCCTCATCCTTCAGCATATGCCAATTCTACAGATTGGGGCCAAGGTGGCGGACAGACACAGCCTCTTAATGGAATCAATATGTTCATGGCGCACCGTCTTGAGTTCAGATTCTTCAAGGATAGGATGAACTTCGTCCTCACTGAGGCTGTGATGTATCAGTCAAAGGAGAACCATCTTGATCTGCAGGTGTTCAATCCATGCATGCTCTTCCATAACTACTATATCAAGAGCAATGCGAAT